>CAXFTV010000438.1:0-4104 GCA_964005845.1 uncultured bacterium | reverse complement strand
CGTTTTCTTACAGGAAGTTTACGGTCCATACCGGGCTCAGTGGGAAAAAAGCGCGAGGGCGCTGGGTTTTGCTTATGTCCTCTTTCAAAAAGTGCGCAGCGATGCCGGCATTGGGATAATGATCTGGAGTAAGCATCCCATGATTGAAATGGAGCCCATCGAGACCAGTTCGCAGGGGGATAGAAAACGCTACTTCGCCAGAAGCAGGATCGAATTCGGGCGCACATTTATAGAGCTCATCGGTCTGCATATCGAATCCTTTCACCTGGACAGATCGGGCAAGCGAAATTTGGTTTCGAGCGCGCCTTTTCGCCTGCTCCAAGCCCAGAGAATTGCCCGGGAGGTCGTGCAGATCAAAGAGGATACAGCGCATCCAATCATCGTTGCCGGCGATTTCAATTCGTCCCCGGAGTTCCGCTCTATACGGAGTTTGCGGGACTTGCTCAACGATGCCTGGATAGAGGGGGGGAATGGCCTGGGAGGAACATATCCTTCCCGTTTTCCCCTAGTTCGGATCGATGCCGTCCTGCATTCGGGCTTCGATGCCGAATATGCCCGGGTTGTCTATATAGAAGAGGAGAGCGATCATCGGGGGGTTCACGCCATTTTGAACCTGGATGGGTGGGAGGAGTGAGAGCGCTAATCAAGAAGCCCTAAAAAAGGAGGCATGGATATGATCCCTTTGATAAGTAGTGGGAATTTTGGCCCCGCGGGAGTGTGTCAGCTGCCGCGTTTGTGGTGGAAGGTAGTATTGAAGCAGGCCGGACAACTGGACGCGGATTATCCCGATTGCAGTGGTGGCTTGGACAGCATGGTGCTAGAGCAGCTCAATCTGGACAAGGAGCCAACGCTGAACTACATACGCCGGGAGTTGCCCACTTATCTGGAATTTGAAAACTGGGTACTTGAACAAAAGGGGGGGAGTCTTGATCGGCAGGTGGTAGAGCAGTGGAATAAATTTATCCGGGAGCGCATCCACAAAGAGGAAAAACTGGTCGAGATACACGCTGCACTAGGGTTGGCAAACGACGGCAAAATACAATCGGCATTATTGCTCAATCACCTCGAGGATTGGCACTATTTTCAGCAGCGGGATCTGGCTGGCGGCCTGCCGGGGAAAGCCGTGCCCCTGATCGCCACAATCGATGCTGGGCCCCTGGGGGTGAGTCAGTTGCCGCGTACCTGGCTGAAGGTTTTACTCGAGGCCAAGGGGCTTTTGCATCCCGACTATCCAGCTTGTGGCGGTGGTTTGGATAGCCGGGTTCTGGAAGTCCTCGGGTTGGACAAAGAAGAGACCTTGAGTTATTTGCGGGGGCGGCGTCCCTCCTATCTAGAATTCGAGGGGTGGGTACTGGCGCAGACGGGAGGCAGTCTGGACTTAGCGGCGGTAGGCGATTGGAATCAATACCTGCTGGAACGTCTGCACAACGAGGAAAAGCGAATGGATATCCACGCCACTCTTGGGTTTGAAGACGAGGGCAGTATAAAACTGGCTATGATATTGAATCAGCTTGAGGACTGGCATTTGGCACATGCTCAACTATTAGGTTGAGGAGGGCCATTTTGGCATCCCCCGGCGGCTGCCCTGAGAAGCGGATTGGCGGGGCACTTGTCGCTGGAATAAGGTCCGGTTATTTTGTCATATAAAAGTCCACGGGTAATCCTCCGCGGGCTTAGCAAAAGTATTGGGGCCAGGCTCAGTGAAAAGCTTGGCTGCGGGACTAATAAGGAGATGCTGCCATGCCCCCTTTTTCCTTGCGCAAGGTTCCACTTTTTAACTGTCTGGGGGAGCCGGAATTCGAAAAACTTTCACAGCTAACGGTTGCCCAAACTTACCCGAAGGGGAGCATGATAATCCTGGCCGAGGATTTCGGAGATACGCTCTTTATCATCCGCAAAGGTCAGGTCAAGATTAGTGTTTTCCACGAAGATGGGCGCGAAGTTATCTTTTCCTTACTGGGCCCCGGAAAAGTTTTCGGCGAACTTTCCCTGCTCGATGGAAAGCCTCGTTCAGCCAATGCCGTGGCCCTCAAAGATTCCGAAGTGCTCACCCTCCGGCGTGCCGATTTTCTCCAATTGATCATAGAAAATCCACGGGTCGCGGCCCTGCTGCTGGCCGAACTGGCTTCCCGGTTGCGACGCACCGACGAAAAGATCGAGGGGCTAGCGCTGCTAGATGTGACCAGTCGAATTTCCCAGACTCTATTACAGCTGGCGGAAGACCATGGCATTGAAGCCGCGGAGGGGGTATTGATTGAAAGTCGTCCCACCCACCAGCAACTGGCCAATATGTCTGGGACGACCAGGGAAACCGTCAGCAGGGTTATGAACCGGCTCGAGGCACAGGGGTATCTCACCTGTAAGGGACGGCAAATTTTGATTCTGCGGGAGGAGAAATGATCAATCAAAAATGTCGCGGCCTGGTCAATTCCAGGCTGTAAACGCGGGTTTCCAAGCGGGGTTCATTTGCGCTTTAAAAGGGTATGCACTGTAAACTCAAAGCCGAAGGGGGGGATTTAGTATGGCCGAGCCATTTGCAACGGTTGATTTGCGCCCTTGTGCCAATGCCGGCAGGGGAAATGTAGATACCGGGTCGGGTTGGTTGTGGCCGGCCGTAGCTGACGACCCCGATAATACCGTGCTTAAAAGGTTGCCCGCAGGGGCGTGCAAGTTTTGGGGCATTCCCTTTGCACTGGCTGGAGAAGAGGCAGATCCCGCCTTTGTAGTTGTGGCCGGAGGGGCGCTGGAAAATGTGCCAGAGCAAGTGGTGATTCCCGTTGGGCAAAAGGCGCATCGCGTGTTGTTTGCCCATGTTTGTGCCCCGATTCAGGGCGAGTACAGCACCCTCGAAGGGACGGGCGAGTCGATCGCCACTTACCGGGTCGTATTTGAAGATGGGAGTGTGGTGGAGCAAGAGTTAAGGCGACGCTTCGAGATTCACGACGCTACGATCCCCTGGGGGCACCATCCCTTTTTGTGCCGCAACTGCAGGGAATTTCGCTCGGTGGAACTCGGAGATCGCACCTTGCCATATGGCATGGCCCAGGTTGGGGTGAAAACCGATTACGGCGGCGATTTAGATGGCTGGTGGCTTTTCGATTGGGAAAATCCATCTCCCGACAAAGCGATACGGGAAATTGCGGTGGTTGCAACAGGGGCTACAGCCCTGGCTCTAGGTGCAATTACCCTCTGCCATGAACAGGGAGATCCATTAAACTGGCCACCGCGCGAGGAAGTAGCCCTAACTGTGGAGGGGGACGAAGACGGTGTCGCAGCAGTAGAAGTAGAAATGGAGCGGGGAGAGGTCGTGCGGCAGGATATGCTCTTTGTGCCTCGGGAAGACTTTTTGACCACCGATGAGGCTGGCTGGGGGCGGGGTGGATACGAGAAGCGGGGTGGACGCTATCTGGAAATCCATGGATCGCGGGAGGGAGCACTCCAGGTCAAGTCCGAAGATGGAAAAACGGAGAGATTCCGCTGGGGAGACGTGCTCGAAGAGAAGAAACTCCAGCGCGGCGGCATGCGCCTCGAGATGGTCTCCCCAGGGGGCAAAGAGTGGGTTCACGTGCGGGTGGAAGATGGGGATAGCGGCAAGCCGGTAGGTTCGCGCATCCACTTTCGCTCGTCACAGGGGGCTTATTTTGCCCCGCATGGACACCAGGCGGATGTAAATGTAGCCTGGTTTGAGGATATGGGCGGCGACTGTAAAGTTCTCGGCACCCCCTATGCCTATATCGACGGCACCTGCCAGGTCGAGTTGCCGGTGGGGTCGGTCTACGTGGAAGCGGTGCGCGGTTTTGAGTACGCGCCGGTGCGGCAGGAGTTGGAGATTAAGCCGGGGCAGCGGCATTTAACCCTCAAGCTCAAACGCGCCTTCGATATGAAAGAGCAGCGGTTCTACTCGGCCGACACGCACGTGCATTTTCTGTCGTCGCAGTCGAGCCAGTTGGAGGCGGCGGCCGAGGATGTCAACGTGGTCCACCTGCTGGCCAGCAGGTGGGGGCGGCTCTACACCTCGTGGGAGGAGTTCACCGGCGGCCTGGCGCCTACGAGCAGTGAAGAGCACTTGATCTGGGTGAGCCAGGAAAACAGGCAGCACGTGCT
>CAXFTV010000437.1:0-6468 GCA_964005845.1 uncultured bacterium | reverse complement strand
TGATGCCGGTGGAGAGCATGTCGATCCGAGTTTTGATGGGCATGGTCCAGGCATTGGTCAGCCCGGGAAACTGGATGGCCCGATTGAGTTCCTGCACCAGTTTTTCCGGCGTCATGCCCGGCCGCCACTGTCCCTCGGGTTTGAGCGTAATGGTGGTTTCAATCATGGACAGCGGCGCCGGATCCGTGGCGGTCTCGGCGCGGCCGATCTTGCCGAATACGTGTTGCACCTCCGGGAACTTGCTGATGATCTTGTCGGTTTGCTGCAGCAACTGCCGGGCCCGGGTCACCGATACCCCCGGCAGGGTGGTGGGCATGTAGAGCAGATCGCCCTCGTACAGGGGCGGCATGAACTCGGAGCCGATTTTTTCAAATGGAAAGGCCTTATCGAGCCGCAAAAGGGCCCGATACTGGAGGCTCCGGGGCTGTTGTTCGAAGCGTGAAAGGACTTTTCTTTCAAAGGGAAAAACACTGATGAAGAGCACCAGCCCGGCCAGCATGATGACCGCCCCTTTGTAGCGCAGCACCCATCCGATCAGCGGCCGGTACAGCCAGATCAGCAGGCGGCTGAGCGGATTTTTGCGTTCTGGCAAAATCCGCCCGCGAATGAAAAATCCCATCAACACCGGCACGATGGTGATGGCCAGCAGGGCGGCGGCGGCCATGGCGTAGGTCTTGGTGAAGGCCAATGGCTTGAACAGCCTGCCCTCCTGGGCCTCCAGGGCGAATACCGGCAGGAAAGACAAAGTGACGATCAGGAGGGAATAAAACAGCGCCGGCCCCACTTCCCTGGAAGCCTCTAGGATGATCTGCCAGTGCTCCTTGCGGCCCCCCTCGCGTTCGATGTGCTTATGGGCATTTTCGATCATCACGATAGCAGCGTCTACCATGACGCCGATGGCAATGGCAAGGCCTCCCAGAGACATTATATTGGCATTGATCCCCTGGTTGTGCATCGCCAGGAACGAAATTAAAATCCCTACCGGCAGGGTAAAAATGGCCACGCAAGCACTGCGCAAGTGCAGCAGAAAGAGGATGCACACCAGCGCCACGATGATACACTCTTCGATCAACTTGTCGCGCAAATTGTCGATGGCCCGATGGATCAAAGTCGAACGATCGTAGGCGGTGTGCACCACCACTCCTTCGGGCAGGCCCCCTTCGAGCGCCTGCAGCTTTTCCTTGATCCGTTCGATCAGGGCCAGGGCATTCTCGCCGTAGCGCATTACTACTACCCCGCCGACTATTTCGCCCTGCCCGTTCCACTCGGCCAAACCGCGCCGCAATTCCGGCCCCAGCTGCACCGTGGCGATATCCCGCACCCGCACCGGGGTGCCTCCCGCACCCACCCCCACGGGAATTTCGCGGATGTCCTCCAAAGATTTTATATAACCTAGTCCACGCACCATGAATTCGGTTTCGCCCATCTCGATCAGGCGCCCCCCGACGTCGTTGTTGCTGCGCTGGATGGCCCGGCGCACCTTGTGCAGGGGGATGTTATAGGCCAGCAATTTATTGGGGTCCACCGCCACCTGGTACTGCTTGACGAACCCGCCGATGCTGGCCACCTCCGCAACGCCGGGCACGCTGGTCAATTCGTAGCGCAGGTACCAATCCTGGAGCGAGCGCAACTCGGCCAGGTCGTGACGACCGCTTGTATCTTCCAGGACGTATTCGTAGACCCAGCCCACGCCGGTGGCGTCCGGGCCCAGTCTGGGGCTCACCCCCGGGGGCAGCCTATCGGCGACAAAATTCAGATACTCCAGAACGCGGCTGCGCGCCCAGTACATATCGGTACCATCAGCAAAGATCACGTACACGAATGACAGTCCGAAAAAGGAATAGCCACGCACCACCCTGGCGTAGGGCACTCCCAGCATCGCCGTGGTCAGTGGATAAGTCACCTGATCTTCCACCACCTGCGGCGCCTGCCCGGGGTATTCGGTAAGAACGATAACCTGCACGTCCGATAGGTCCGGGATCGCATCCAGAGCAGTGTGGTACAGGGCGTAGATCCCGGCTCCCACGACCAGGACGGTCAACAGCACGACGATGAATTTATTGTCGATACTCGCTTCGATGATGCGATTAATCATTTTGCTACCTCGTCCGCCCTCAAGGCTTCATGCGGGCGGCATCCGGGTGGGCTCCCGGGGCCATCCCCTCCATTGGCTCGCGCCCGGACAACGCGCCACCCATACTGCTCACCGCTGCCTTGAGATTGCTTTCCGAATCGATCAGAAACTGTGCCGAGGTAAGGATCTCATCGCCCGGCCGCAACCCCTCGAGCACCTGATAGAAGCCATTGGCCTCCACCCCCAACTTTACCTGCCGTGGCTGAAAGCGACCCTCGCCCAGAGCTACCACCACGATATCGCGCACCCCCGAATGAATTATCGCCTGCCCTGGCACCACCAGGGCATCCCGGGAAACCAGGGACTGGATGTTGACATTGGCGTACATCTCCGGCTTCAACTCCAGAGCGGCATTGTCGAAGATCAGGCGCACCTTGACCGTACGGGTTTTGGCCTCCAGAAACGGATAGATGTAGGCCACTTCGCCGCGCAGTATTTTCCCCGGCAGATAGGAGAGTTCCACGGTGGCTTCCTGGCCGACCTTTACCCAGGGCAACTCGTATTCGTAGATTTCCGCATATACCCACACCCTGGATAAATCGGCAATCCGGTAGAGGTGCTGCCCGGACTTGATATGGGCGCCCTCAAAAACCGCCTTGTGGACCACGATGCCCTCCTGAGGGGAGAAGATTATCATGCTGCGCCGCGCCTGCCCGGTCCGCTCCAGGTCGTCGATCTGCTGCTCGGTTATATCCCAGTACCTGAGGCGCTGGGCGGAGGCCTTCAGCAAGTCCCTGGCTCCCTGTATCACATCTTCGGCCGCACTCTGCTCCAGGCGCCGTACATAGCCCAGAGCAATCAGGTACTCCTCCTGGGCCGCCACCAGTTCAGGGCTGTAGAGTTCCAGTAAGGGCTGACCTTTTTTTACTTCCTGGCCAGTGTATTCCACAAAGAGCTTTTCCACCCACCCGGCAACCTTGGTATTCACATCGGTCATGCCGGTCTCGTCGTAGTCCACCCGGCCCACTGTGCGCACCTTGCGATTGAGCTGACGTCTTTCCACCAAGGCGGTTTTCACCCCGATATTCTGCACCGTAACCGGATCGATCTGCACGGTTCCGCTCGTCCCTAGTTCATCATCGTAGACCGGGATCAGGTCCATGCCCATTGGCGACTTGCCCGGTGAGTCCGCCCTAAAATCGGGGTCCATCGGCGCCCGCCAGTACGCGATTCTGCGGCGCCCTTCAGCGGACTTAACAACCTCCTCAACTTCTTCCTCGACCAGATCCATGCCACATATGGGGCAGCTTCCCGCCTGTGAAGACACGACCGTCGGATGCATCGGGCAGCGGTAGATCATGGCTTTTGCAGCGGGCATCTGGATATCAACTGCTGCGGGCACACCGAGCCAGAATCCGATGCCAACTCCACCTCCCAGTGCAATGGCAATCAACAGCATGTATTTGAGCATAAATTTATTTCCGTCGCTTTTAAAATAATCGTTTCCCCACTACTGCTTCCAACCCCGCCAGAGCCTTTTCGCGCTCGCTCTTGTGGTGATTGTAGGCAATCTCGAAATCGAATAGTTCTACCTGGCTGTCGAGCAAAGTGAGGAAATTCACTTTGTCGACCTGGTAACCAATCATGGCAGCGGCAAGAGACTGACTCGCCTGGGGAATAATGGCAGTGCGGAACAATACCGCTTCCTCCTCATGCGTTTGCGCATCGATGAAAAACTGCTGGATCTCCAGAAAGATCTGCTGCTTAGCGACTTCGTAATGCGCCTTAGCCGCCTTTCTCCTGAAGCGCGCTTCGCGGACTTGCTGGACCTGCTTGCGCCCCTTGTATATGGGCAAATTGACCGCAACCGCGAGTGAAATCAAGTCGCTGCCGCCGATCGGTTCAGCGGCAAAATCGCGCTGCCGATAGGCAAAGCTAATATCGAAATCGGGCTGGTTTTGCTGCCGTGCCAGGTCCTCGGCCACCTGCCATTTCTGTATTTCTTCTCGCAGCCCCCGCAACTGCGGGCGGTGCTCCAGGGCCATATCCTGCAGCACTTCCACCGGGTAGTCAAAAAAAGTCGGCCGCGCGTCCCGAAACCGCCCGACCAGCGCCTGCGGCGGGCGGTTGAGAGCGGTATTGAACTGCGCTTCAGCATGCCGTCGCTGCCGCTGCAGGATAATCAGGCGATCCTTCAAGCTCGCTAGCGAAACCTGGGCTTTCAACACGTCCTGCTGCAGCCCTTTGCCCACCGCGTATTTGGTCCGGGCAATGCGGATAAAATCCTCGAGCAAGTCTTCGTTCTTGCTGGTAATTGCGATGGCGCGATCCAGGAATGCCAAACTGAAGTAGGCCTGTTTTACCTGGTTCACAACCCCCCCCTCCCGATCCCGGTAAGCCGCTTCGCTTACTGCAGCTGCGTGTTCGGCCTGGCGCTCCCGATTTGCACGCTTGCCCCAATAGGGCAGTTTCTGCCTAAGCTTCAACTGCTTGCCACTCATCGGCGAGCTGGAAAAATCGAAACGGTTCAATGGCACATTGCCCAACTCGATGTTGAGCGAGGGGTCTCGTAACGCCCCAGCCTGGGGAACCCGGGCCGCCGCCGCCGACCAGCGCAGGTGCAATAGATTCAGGCTGGGATTATTGGCCAGCGCCTCTTCGATAAGACGCTCCAGATCCATATCGGCCTGCGCTGCTGCCGCCGGGGTTGCCAGCCATTCAGAGCCAACGACCGCAAGTAGAACAATCCATCTGGACATGGGTATTCCTTTGCTATTCTTGCTGCAGGACGCAGAAATAGCTTTTTATCTGCGCGCTAAAATTTCTGCAAATAGATTCAAAAATCTGTATTTAATTTCTTATGAAAGCCCCGCGCTGGGAGCAAGAGGATCAAATCAGGTAGGAATTATTCAACAAGAACAGCGCCGCTGGAGCACCGGACTGTTTGCCGAGCAGATGGGCATCTGCCCGCGCAGAGGACTTCAGGTAGCGATTTCCGCTAAGACTTGGGACAAACGCGTCAACTATTCCAAGCCGGGAAAAATCCACCCACTGAACGACAGCGTAATCTCCGAATGCATCCGTTGCTTGGCGCATGCTACAACAGCACTTCGCAACTAAGCCAAAATTGTCAGCACCCTCAGTTGCCTGCGCGTGGCAAGAAGGCATTGCCATCGCCTGCATGCCACATGGCATGCAGAGTGGCGCAAGTCCCCCTGCCTGGGAGGCCAAAAGAATACTCAGCACAATGGAGGAAAATACGCGCATATGTCGAGCCTGGGACAGGGAAAGACTTTATTAGCTTAAGTATATAATATATTAATATCCGTACGCCAAAAAGCAACCCCCCATGGCAAAACCCGCTCCGGCACATCTCTCCCCTCCACAAGCCCTGCATAAGAAAGACAGAATGGGCGGAGGGAAAGGGAAATTTCTGCCCTTCGGCCAGGACCGGGCACAGAGTCACGCGCGGCGATCTCTGTTCCACTGAAGCGACAGAAAAATCCCCTCCCCTGGGTCTGGA
Organism: uncultured bacterium; assembly: GCA_964005845.1. Classification (GTDB taxonomy): domain Bacteria; phylum Latescibacterota; class UBA2968; order UBA8231; family UBA8231; genus CAXFTV01. Next base: position 871 of record CAXFTV010000437.1, on the reverse strand, counting down.
TAATTCGGCATACTCTGATATATTCTATAGACTCCAGCACCTGAAGTTAGAGCCTCGACCCACCGCGACCAACAGAATATAAATGGCCTACCATGCAAAAAGGAAAACCAGCAGAACAGATAGGTGTGCTGCTCGCTCAACTGGGCACCCCCGCTGCCCCGACTCCCCGCGCCCTGCGGCCCTATCTCAGGGAATTTCTCTCCGATCCCCGGGTTATTGATCTACCCCGCCTGAAGTGGCTGCCGATTCTCTACCTGGCCATCCTGCCGCGGCGCCCAGCGCGCTCGGCCAGACTCTACGAGCGCATCTGGCGCCCCGAAGGCTCCCCGCTGATGATCCATTCGCGCGCCCAGGAAGAGGGCTTGCAACAATGCCTGGGGAGCGCCTACCGGGTCGTCCTGGGGATGCGCTACGGCCATCCCTCTATAGAAACAGCCCTGCAAACCCTGGTCGCCGCGCAAATCGACCGCATTTTGGTCTTTCCCATGTTTCCCCAGTTCTCCGCCAGCACCACCGGCTCGGTCTACGACGCGGTGACGCGCGCTGCCCTGGGCCGCCGCTGTCCTCTCTTTTTCGACCGCCGCCGCCGCATGCCGACCCTGCGCTTTGTCCCCCCCTACTACGACCATTCGGCTTATATCGGAGCCCTCAAGCAAATCCTCTGTGAACAAATCGAGGCACGCGGCAGAGAACCCGACCGCTACCTGATTACCTTTCACGGCATCCCGCAGCGCTACGTCGACGAAGGCGACCCCTACCGGCATCACTGCGAAGAAACCGCCCGGCTGCTGGCCGACGCCCTGCAGCTTTCGCGCGAACAGTGGATCTGCGGTTTCCAATCGCGCTTCGGCAAGGAACCCTGGCTGGAGCC
>CAXFTV010000436.1:0-5336 GCA_964005845.1 uncultured bacterium | reverse complement strand
TATAATCCCCGCTATCCAACCTACTGGCACGTGCGCGGTTACGGGCTGTTCACCGCCAATCCCTTCGGGCTTCACGACTTCAAAGGGGACGAGAGCATTGATGGGAGCTTGACCATTCCGGGAGGCGAGCAGGCCGTTTTCCGCTATCGCTTGATTATACACCCGGGTCGAGGTTTAGAGGACCAGCGTCACCGCGAGTTGATTGATGAGTTCCAGGCTTAGCGTCGGTTCCCCATTGGGAGGTCATCAATGGGGGGCGAGGGCAGTTGCAGGTTCAGTAGCAGCTGTCCGCAGCTTGTACGCACCCGCCTGTACTAGGGTGTGAAGGGCACGTCCGCACCCGAGTAGGTCTCGTCGTTGCGCAGGGCGTTGCGGTGGGGCAGGTACTCGACCACGATGTCCAGATCGTGAATGGAGATCGGGTGAATGAGTTTTTCATCCTTTCTTACCAGGTCGACGCGTACGGTATTCGTGCCTTTTCGCGGTAGCGTGAACCTCGTTAAATCGATGTGCAAGCGGTAGCCCCGGGTGCCGGTATTGGGCCGCATTTGAAAGACCCAGTCCGCCTTGCGTATTTGCTCAGCGGCAACTTCAGCGTCGTTCCAGTAGAGCCGCGCCTCGTCATCGTGCAGCATTTCCCCCAGCATGACCCGCAATTCACAGCGCCACAACTCGCCCGCTGTCTGTTTGGCCGCGATATCATCGGCCACATCGATATAGATTTCCCTGCCTTTTTTACCGACTTTTAATTCCTGTGGCAACTGTTCCTCAAGCCCGAAACTAATGCCTTTGGGGCGGTCGAAGCCAGGGCCGACGTAGAAGGTTTTATCCTTGTGGGCAATGATGTCGGGATAGGCCAGGTAGCGCAGTCGTTCGGTATCCTGTGTGGTATAGGGATAGCGATGGGGTGGGGGGTAGTAGCGGTGGTAGAGGATGCCGCGAACGCCGGCATCGTAGGCGTTGGCAGTGGCGGCGCGATGTACTGCGGGGTTTTGCTCGGGGCCGACGCTATCGAGGCCGGCGATGACGGGAATATTGCTATCTTCGCCCAGTGCCGTTAGCTGCCGCAAGCTTGCCGTTTCGCTGGAAAAATCGCCTCCGACTGGCATGGCGATAAGCGTATCCACCAGTCCTTCTTGCACCCAGGTTGAGATGTCGTGGCCGATGCGTTCGTTGCCTTCGAGGGTAGCTGCGATGCGCACAACCAGCCGCTTCTCGCGGCCCTGCATGCGGGCGGCCCCGTCGCACGCGTGGCGGATCTGTCGCAACCACTCCGTCATAGTTGCGGTGTGTTCGGGGACCTCGCGGCGAGCGATGAAGGGTGCATAGGTGTGGAAATTGATCTCGATCCCGTCTGTCGGGTAGTCGGCGAGAAGTTCGCCAATGATGGCCAGGCGATTTTCACGCACTTCGGGCACGGCGAATGAGAGCCGATTGGGATTGTCGAATTCGGCCGCTGGAAAATCCGCTTCTTCACCGACTTTCCATTCGGGATGTTCGCTGGTAAAGTCGGCGACGCGGCAGTTGGTCACGCGGCCATGGGGTGTATGGATCATATTCAACAGGAGATGGGGAAGAAAGTTGAGGCCGCGCTGGTGCGCGTGTTCGCAAACGAGCAGGAGCGGATCGCGACCACTCTCGATCATGGCCTGGCAGTTTTGAGCGGCTTTGTACCAGACTTCGTGGTCGGCGAGGTCGACATTGTGCCCCCAGCGTTCCCCCACCTTGGTATCGTAGAGTAGCACGCTGCAGTCTCCGACCACATAGCTGATGGTGTCTACGCCCAAATCCAGAACTTCGTCTATTGGTTCGACGTACTGGCGCACGCCCATTGGAGGTTCGTAGAGGTAAATGCTCGAGTGGCGACCGTCCGTTTCGAAGATGATCTCGTTTTGCTGGCTCATAAGTGCGTTTTTCCCATTATGAATTAATGTGGTTCAAGCGGCGGTTTTTCCCTCGCGGCAGCGTAATCGCGTTCTGCCACCGGAGGGTGGCCCATGGGTCCGTAGGTGCCGAATTCTTCGGATTGATCGGTCCCCGAGATGAATTCGACACTTATGCCTGCCGGGGTAACCGTGCCCTGGTGAAAGCCGAAGCGGGTTTCGGCATCCCGCCAACGTTCCTCCAGTTGTGCGGTGTTGCCGGCTGCCGAGGTGCGGTAGATGCGCAGATCCCCAACGATTTGAACCGGTCGGCCTGTGTGGACATGGCCGCAGAAAAGAATTTCGACTCCGGCCTTCTGCAGCAGATCGAGCAAGCGCTGTCGGTGGGGCGGGGAGATGGAAAAATACCAATCGAGATATTCTTCGTCGCTGTCGATGTCCCAGGCCTTTTCGCCGGGGCTTTCCATGAAGGGCCAGTAGTGCATGAGGGCAACGTGATGGCGGGCACGGGGTAGCCGCGGCAGCTTCTCGAGCAAATGCCACAAACGTTCTTCATGGGGCAAGCCGCTGCCGGCCACGGCGGCAAAAAATCCGGTGAAGCGAACATCGCGATGTAAAAAACTCCAGTGGATGGGGCCGAAGTAGGAGGAGAACAAATCCAGGCGTTGCGCCGTTATTTTCGGCGCTTTGTCTTCGCGTTCTTGTTTGGTCCCCGGTCGCTCCGCGTGTTTGTTGCCCACGTCCATGTTGCCGGGTATCACAAAGGTGGGAAAGGGCAGGGTGTCGAGATCATCGCGGGCCTGCCCGTACTCGTATTCGTGGGTGTCGCCATCGCGCGTCAGATCGCCACCGTGTAGCAGCAGGTCTGCGCCGCTGGTCGCCATCTGCGCTTTGATGGCAGCCCAGCGCTGGTTGACGGCCGGGCGAAAGCGGTACGAGCGCGGCGTGCCCATATGGCTGTCGTTGACGTGCAGAAACGTCCAACTTTCCTCCGTACTTTCTTTCATAACTTGGCCTCGGTTGCTTTTGCATAAAGTCGCCGCCGCGAGGGCCATGGCTTTATTTTTCCTCTATGCGTGGTTTTAATTTTATGCGACCAGGTGGATTTTTTGCAATGAATCGACGACCTGAACTTTACTTGATAAGTCAGGGTAGATAATGTATAGTCATTATACAATATCTATCCTAACCTGGCGGGTTGCAAGGTCGGAAATAGCTTTCCCGTATTTATATCCTGGAGCACATAGATGCACAATGCGGAAGAAGCGAAAGAGCAAGGTAGCGGAGAATTGGATGGATTATATCCGGAAGAGACGGGAGTAGAAGTAAGTGATCTCAGGATAAAATTGCATCTGGTCGAATCCCAGGCGTTGCGCCGAATCAGGGAGGAAGTATGGAAAATGAAGAGCGCGGCCGATATTGAGCACGTCTCAGAAGCGCTGAAAACCAGTCTGGAAATGCTGGAAATTCCCTATGCTTATTGTGGCATCAACGTGCTGGATCTTTCCTTTACCCCTCCCATGGTCAACTATCACACCGCTGCTAAAAAAGGAGAATGGAAGATAGAAAGGGAGCTCCAGCAGAGCCTTCTGGTAGTGCAGCTCTGGCAGGTGGGCGTACCGTCCTATCGTCCAGATCTCGAAGCAGAAGATCTCTATCAAGAGCGGCAAAGTTTATCTGGATCTTATGGCTTTTCGATTCGCTCAGTGCTGGATATTCCCTTCTCGCACGGTACTCTGGCCGTCAATAGTTCTGAGGCCAATGCATTCTCGCAGTATCACATCGAGATTCTCAAGGAGGTAGCGCAGGTACTTTCGGAGGGTTTTCTGCGCATGGAGGATTTGCGCACGCTGGAAGAACGCAATCGCGCTTTGGAAGCGGAAATCGATGATCGCAAGCAGGCAGAGAAGCAGCTTCTAACCTATCAAATACAACTGCGCTCGCTGAGCTCTGCTCTGGTGCTGGCCGAAGAAAGGGAGCGGCGGCGCATCGCGACGGAGTTGCACGACGGCATCGGGCAGGCGCTGGCCTTTATCCAGATAAAGATGGGGGGGGTGCGCGCTGCCGCTGCCGACACACCTTTTATCGGTGACCTGGAAGAAATTTACCAACTGATCGACCAGACGGCGCAGCAATCCCAGTCGCTCACTTTTGAGTTGAGTCCGCCCGTGCTATACGAACTGGGATTTGACGCCGCAGTAGAATGGCTGGCCAGACAAATCCGCAAACAGCACGACATTCGGGTTGTCGTCGAGGACGATGGCAGCATTAAACCATTAGATGAAGATGTGTGCATTACGCTTTTTAGGGCCTTGCGGGAACTGATGATCAACGTGGTCAAGCACGCCCAGGCGCGCTCGGCCAAGATATCTACCTGGAGGGAAGAGGACCGGGTCTTTGTCGCCGTCGAAGATGACGGGATTGGTTTTGATCCGGCCCAGCTCGGGGCGTATAAGTATTCCACGTCGGGATACGGTTTGTTCAATCTGCAGGAGCGCATTACGCATCTGGAAGGGAGCGTGCAGATTAAATCCGCATCTGGACGTGGCACTCGGATTCTGCTGGGATCGCCGCTGCGGGGAGATAGGGAAGAGGTGGAAACTTGAGCGCTGGGCCGGGGACGATATAAATAAAATATCAGGTCTTCATGCCACTCAGGCTGATGCCGCCCACCAGGTAGCGCTGGGCGATCAGGAAGAGCAGGATCAGAGGCGTCGCGCCCATGACACTGGCAGCGAAGATGCGAGGCCAGTCGGCCGAGGTCTCTGAGCGAAAGAAACTCAGGCCCACGGTCAGCGGGTAGTAATCCAGGTTGCTGAGCACGACCAGGGGCCATTCGAACATATTCCACGCCCCCATAAAAGTGAATAGCCCCAGAGTAATTAAAGCCGGCCTGGACAGAGGCAGAATCACATTCCAGAGGATTCCCCAGGAGCCGCAGCCGTCAATGCGGGCGGCATGTTCCAACTCGGCGGGGATGTTGAGGAAGTACTGCCGCAGCAGGAAAATGCCAAAGGCGCCGGCAAAACCAGGTAGGATCACTCCCCACAAGGTGTCTACCATTCCCAGTTCGCGCACCACCAGGAAATTGGGGATGAGGAGCACGGCCGGCGGTACCATCATTGTCGTGAGCAAGAGTGTAAAAAGCAACTGGCGGCCGGGAAATTCCATGCGCGCAAAGGCATAGGCCGCCAGGATATTAAAAAAGATTTGCACCAAAGTGATGAGCACGGCGTAGATGGCGCTGTTGGCCAGGAAGCGATCGACTTTGCCGAAGCGGATGGCATCGACGTAGTTTTGCCACAAGGGCCAATCGGCACCGGGCCAGTCCAGGGCACTGGCCTCGCCGCGCGCATGGGCCAGGCGCTGCCCGAGTTGGAAACGGGCTGGAATAAGGCTTTCCTTGTCCTCGGCAAATTCGCGCCGGGTCTTGAAGGACGAGCCCAGGGTGTA
>CAXFTV010000435.1:0-7297 GCA_964005845.1 uncultured bacterium | reverse complement strand
GTCCCCATCGTTGTCCAGTCCATCGATCGGGTCTTCGTCAACGCTCCCGTCCCCGTCGTCATCGCGGTCGGTCTGGTGCGCACGCAGTCTCAGGGTCTTCTTGTCGGGCAACGCTTCCCATGCATAGAATTCCTCCCATAGAGCTAACTGACTGGCATAAGCCTCGAAATCTACCTCATTGCGTTTCTCGTTCTTCGTCCCGGCCCCGATCACCTCGTAGTAGCTCAGCAGAGAATCGATGGTATCGCTGGTGCGCGTCCGGATCGCCAGCTCCACTTCCGGATGAAGTTCCAGCGGCTCCGCGATCTCGATATCCAGCCCTGTCTGCGCATCTTTCTCGTGCACCAGCGCTTCCCCGTCCCAACCGATCTGCGCCAGCACCCGGCGCTGCTTCACGGTCGCTGCATCTTCTTCTTGCACCCCTGGCAGCATAATGATTGGCGGTGAAGTAATGGACACGCTGGCGGGATATCCCCGCCCGAACATCTGCAACTCGTTAAAGTGTCCCGGCGCGCTATAGCCGCCGGAACGCGCTCCGGTCGGATCGTCGTTGCGCAACTGGAAGAAGCGCAATTTGCGCAGCGGAAATTCCTCCTTCAAAATGCGGGCCCGGTATTCCAGGTTGTTCTTGTGAATCTCGCTGACGAGATCCGACCAGGCCAGACCAGACTCCAGCTGGTAGAAATCCTCGGGGGCAAACATGCTCAGCGGTTTGAGGACCGTCCCATCCGAGCCCAGCATGTGAAGGCCGAAAATCGCCCCCTCGCTGCTCGTCTCATGCGTGGTAATCATTCCCAGGAAAATCTTGTCGATCCAGAAGGTAACCCCCAGATCCATCCACCAGGTGCAACAAACCAGCTGGTCCTGCCCCCCCGAACCCGTCGAATATTTCCGGTCCCACGCGTTTCCATACCACTTCGTTATGTAGACTCCATCCGTCCCCAGGTTCGGAGAACCCCGTCCCCCATCTTCGTACGAGCCACCAGCCCGACGTTCCGGCAGATACGCCAGGTTTGGTCCGGCACCCCAGACCTGGATTTCCGCCACCCGCGGCAATTCGCGCTTGAAATAGAGAATTGGCCCCTTCTCATCATCAGAAAGTTCCTCGTAGATCTTCTCATCGGACTTGAGCACGTTGCCATCGTCACCCAGCAGCGGGTTGATTCGCTTTACGTAGCCGCCGGCGGTCAAGCGCTGAAAAACCCGGAGACCACGGCGTTCTTTCGACAGTTCGTCAAAAGCCCGTTTACCCTCTTCCCCTTTGCCCAGGAATTGCTTTTGAAGGAAATCGCTGTCAAACACCGACAAGCGCACATAGTGGACAAATGTACCCTCCGGGTCCGGGTTGCCGTCGCCATCGAAATCGGCTTTGTCCAGCGGCTCTAGCGGAAATACGAAACGGCGCTGACCCTCAGCTGACGAACCACGGCCCACCACGTCGAAGCGGTAGTTCTTGCTCGAGGTATCCCCCGCCTGTTTTCCCATCGACACTTCCACCGCGAAGAGCTTGGGGATATCTCCCGGATCCTCGCCTCCCTGGACGGCAATAGAGGTGATGCCCAGTTGCCTGTATTGCCGCATGGTCTCGAGGCTGGATGGCAGCGAAGCCCCGGCCTGCAGCAAGACGTCGCCGGGACGCACCAGCGTATCTCCGCTGGCGTCTAACAGGCTGATCGTCGCCACCAGCGAATCGAGCGCGATGTGGCTTGCAAACCTCCTCACCGCCACCTGTGATTCGACATTCAGATCGGCAAACTTGGCGGCATCGTCAGGAATCAATGGGACCAGCACCTCGTCTTCGGACTCTACCGGCGGACATAACACCACGATACTATCGGCCCACACCGCACGGCCCAGATCCAGCTCCAGTTGCCAGTTGCGCAAACGGGTCGGCGCGTAATCCAGGCTGTCCGGTTCCCAATAGGTGGCGATATTTCCGTCGCCCACGTTGGGCGCCAGCTGCGGATTGGATCGCGCGCCGATATTGCCCGAAATTCTCTGGCCCCCGAAGCGTATCCCGTCAATATAATCGTACTGATCCAGATCCAGCACGTAATTCTTGACATCCGAAAAGTAGCGCGGCTTGAGCCCGGCCACCGTGATATCGAAGAGCCCCGAAGAGTCGATCTGCGCAGCCATATCGCGCACCATGCTATTTTGTACAATCCAGTTGCGCCAGTGGGACATCCGATCCACATAAATCTGGTCGCCGCGGAACTCAAAGGCATCCTGTGCCGCCAGCGCCGATGCCAACACGAGTCCCAGCACCGCGCTCCACAGCGCGAATTTCGAAGCTTTCGAGGCTTTCATAGACCTGTTAACTCCACTGATAGTATTATCCGCCTTGAGCGAGAAATTTTTTCAATAGACCAGAGCCACCAGCCTGGTCGAGGCAAAATCGCCGGCATCGGTTGCGGCGCTGAGCTTCAGGATATACATCCCTGGCGCCGCCAGCGCACCGCTCTGGTTGCGCCCATCCCAGGTTTCGGCAAAAGCCCCTACCTTGCGTAGCATGGTCAGACGCCTTATGCTCCGGCCCGAGAGATCGAAAATCTCCACGCTCACCGGAACCGGCTCCACCACGCGCAGGATATCGTAGGAAATATTCACTACATCGTTGACCCCATCGCCGTTGGGGGTGAAGGGATTGGGGCCCACATCTACGCCCGCAATCACATCGTCTATATCCTGCGCGACACTGGTCACCACACTGAGAGAATTGCGGTCTCCCTGCGCCCCGGTGTATGACAATGCGTCCCCTTCCAGGACGCGCTGGGGCAAAATCTGCGCCAGCGTATCCACCTGGCCGGTACTTTGATTTTCTTTAAATACCGACACGAGAGCACTGAATTCCGTATTGTCGCGCTCGCCGGCTTCGTCCAGGTAGACAAAACCCGAAAATGAGGTTTTTACATCCAGCACCCGGTTCCTGAACTGGACCAGGACCACCAGCGAATCGTTCCGGACCTGGTCGAAATCAACCTTGGGAAATTCGAGCACGAAGAAGCTATCGGTTCGCGCATGGATCTCGAATTCCTGCGGTTCACGCCGCTTCAACTCCTCGATACCGTAGGCAAAATCAACCGAGATCTCATCCTCGGGGGCCTCCGTCGGGGTGGATATCCACACCCGGTTGAAACCCGGGTCACTCCGCTGCATCTTCGGCCGCAAGGCATAGGTAAAAAGGGTATCTTTACCCGCCTCGATATCCGCCGCCGGCACGATCTCGGCCCTCACCTCCTGAACGACGGGCGGGAACAAATGCTCAAAGCGCAGATTGCGGATGAGAGTGGCCGCACCGGCCTCATCGCTGGTGAAATTGACGCGCAGCTGAAAGAAAGGCCGCTCCCCGGGCACGATGATGCGCTGACCGTTTTTGAGAGGCTGAAAACCACTCCAGAAGATCGGATCGGGTATGCGCGGCAACTCGTTGCTGAAACGGTCCTTCTTGTTGGCCGCTGGAACGATAACGGGATCGATGTACTCGGGAAAGGTAGTCTGTGCACCAGCGCGCTCCTCGTCTGAAAGGGCATTCCAGATATCGCGGGCGCTGGCGCGCAATAGCGGGTTGTCCAGGTTCACCTGCTGGCCAAAGTTAGGACTGTCCGCACGGCGATCGGGCACTTCGGCATCGGGGCGCCACTCTACTACATCGCCATTGCGGTTGAGCCGGTAAAAGATTAGCGGCTCGGGGGTCAGACCTGTTTGCATACTGACGATAGCGGTGGATTTATCCGCCTTTCCGATCTTTTCTTCTTCCCAGAACACGCGCCCCAGCGTACCTCCCTTGAGCCGATACAAAGACTCCCGTTTTGACAGATCGCCAGTCAAATAACTCTGTAGATCCGCGATGGCATTCTGATCGAGCGGCAGCGGCTTGCTCGTGTACGAGGCCCTGGGCCGGAAACCATAGTTGAAGGCCTCGAATTCGGCGATGTCGAAATCCAACCCGGTCAGCGAGCGAAATTTGAAACTTTTCATGTATTGGGGAGGTTCCAGCAACACGGACACGGTGTCGACCTCGTTGCTCTGATCCAGCATTAACTGGTTGTACACCGGTAGGGTCCCCTCGGTAAATGTCAACTCGCCTCCAAGCTGGGCGTAATTTGCACCTCCGCGCTGCGCTACCGACATACCCTGTCCCCTTTTGTAGGCGATCCCATCGTGCGCCTCCAGTCCGAAGGCGACGATCGGCAGAGGATTGTCCAGAGGACGCGGATAGAAGCGGACCAGCCCTATGGGAAAGCGCCAAACCATATCGATAATGATCACTACAGCGCGTTTTTCCACCGGCCGATTGGGAGCATCGATCCGGTAAAACGAATCCATTGGATCATCGTCGATCAGGGCCTCGAGCAAGTCGCGTTGCTGGCGCCTATTGAGCTGGCGCTCGTAGATAGTGGGCGAAGCCAGCAGGCCCTGATCCTGGCGCACCTGAGGCTCGCGCGGCCACAGCACGGCACGCGGTATACTGACCAGGGCGTGAATGCTGTCGATACCGGCCTGCCGCAGCTGGTGAATTGCTTCCAGATCGCGTGGAAAATCACCGAAAGCAGGAATCAGCAGATCGCCCTGCTCGACCAGGGTCTGCCCGAGCGTGTCGACGATGCTGCGGGCAGCGAACACACTGTCGCGGGCCACGCGTCGATAGAAATTCTGGTATTCCCCCTGCTGCTGGAAGCTAAGTTGATCGAGAGATTCAATGGTGTCGAGAAAGGCGGGCAAATGCACGAATACCGTCGTGTCCAGCGGGGCAATGCCATCCGCGCGCAACCGGAAATCCACACTTTCGAAATACTCGACCTTATTGAAGGGATCCTGCCGCGCCTCGCGCCAGGAGATATCCCCTGGAAACGAGAAGTAGGAGAACTGAGCTGCGACCTGGGTAGCCAGGCCGACCAACGGGACGACCAGCAGAAGAAAGGACTTGAATAGTCTCATTGACAATACCTTGATACAACGCGGTTTCTCGTATTCCAGACGCGCCCGACTGATTCTCTCGCAACAACTTGAGGCGGTAAAAAACACTGCTAAAGGCCAGCTGTATGCGCGGGAACCGTAAAATTGGAAAAAGTGGGAAGAGGAGTTCCTCTTCCCACTTTTTCGGCTAAATATCGGCTAAATTAAGGGACGGAAAACTAGACTATTGGAAACTAGCCTTGATCCGGCCCCAGGAATCCGCCTTGACAGCTGTACCTATTACACCCGCATCAGCCTCTGCGCCGCAGTCGCCACCCTCGCAGGCAATAAGTTCGCCATCGACGAAGTTTTCGGCCAGACGCCAGGTATTGGGCTGCCCGGAAAGGGTGTGGAAACCATGATACGCACCCGCCTCGGTGTCAAAGTCGGGAATCGAGAACTGGAAACCGATGATGTTGCCGGCCGTCAGGTTGCTGCGCTTGCTCATCGCGGGACCTTCCCAGTTGCACTCGTCCCAGGCCGTGACCATCATTTCGATCACCGAGGTATTGGGCGCTTCGCCCGTCGAAAAACCACCGGCGTCGGCGTAGGGAGGCAGGGTGACCCAGGCTTGACCCTGGCCCTGGTAACCCAGGGTACGGCCATCGGGAGCTTCGGCAATGGCCACGTACTGCTGGGCCTGGTAGTTGCTCAGCAACTTCTGCTCTTCCTCGCTGTAATCGCCACCGAAACCATTATAGGCACCACCAGTGTGATCGCCGTCAACCATGAATTCGATACTATCGAAGCGCCACAGACCCGTGAGATCGCCACCTTCGTAGGTGTTGACATACACGTCATCAACGCGCTCAATAGCCACCCAGAGATGCTGGCCGGCGCTATTCCAAGCCATAAAAGTGCGATAGGCCAAATCTTCGGGGTTGATACCAGCGCCATCCGCGACATTCAACGGAGCAAACGAATTGTGGTCGAGGGAGGTGCCAGGCAGTACATCTTCCCAGTCTTCGAGAGTGGCGTCCTGCAGATCGGGCAGATCGGCGGTCGGCAATTCGTAAAGAGGAAAGATATCACTGCCGATATGGGCGCTGGCAACGCCGCTCAGAGCGACTACCAGACCCGCTACCAGCATGAGGACCAAAGACTTTTTCATTTTAAATCTCCTTCACCGATTTAGTTTGAAATTCAAGCTAATTCGATACACATTTGTTTAAAAAAACACAACCACGAGGCGAACTCATATATTCTCGTGGACACCTAATTAAAGCAACTAACTAGTTGCAAGGCCCTTTTTGCGACCTTTGCCATTCACCTCCTTTCCTTATGGCTCGTTCAGCTAATTATCGAAAAAAAGGCAGAGCAGTTAAACTGCCTTATCCGGCGGAACCATATTGGTCTACGTGATCAAAAAGATATAACACCACTCCTTAACCCGGTTGGTGTTATACGTATCCAGGGTTGTTTGATTCCTACATTTAAGAGACGCACACGGCTCCAAATCTATAAAAAACCATGTATAGCCAAAATAGTCAAATCGCCTATTTTACAATAGTCAAATCGCCTATTTTGGCATCGTCATTACCCCTATTTCATATATGTACATGAACAACTCTCTTCGTAAGATACATTCCCCCGTTTTCAAAGTCAATATTTATCTCCGGCAGCCCAACTCCCGATTCGCCGTTGACTGGAACCGCATTAAAAAACTTTTGCCCGTATTTATATGGGGAAAGTGCTTGCCAAAAAGTTCAAAATCTTGAAATTACAATTTGTAAATGGACATTTTAGCCTCGTCTTACCCGGGAGAATCTCATGGGCATCTACTTCGATTTAGGCCGTCCGGTCGTCGGCGGCTGGCTCGGCGGCGGCTGGCTGCTGCACGATCCGGTTCGCAAACTCGATCTGCTGTGGGGCGCCGAACTGGGACAGGAAGGGGCCTGGCTCTTCGCCATCGACGTCGACAGCGGTCGGGTCGTCGAGGAACACCCCGTCGGCTGCCGCGAATTCACCGCTACCCCCGATCCGGCCACGGGGATGCTGTGGGTGGCCACCAACCACGGCCTCTACCAGCCCGGCCACCTGCTGCTCTCGTGGGAACCGCAGGCGCGGCAGCTCACCTCGCACGGCTTCCCCCCCGTCAGCGGCCAGCGCTTTGCCGGCCCGCCCCTCGTTGCCAGCGACGGCCGCGTCTATCTCGGCTCCCATCCCCACGGGCACCTGTACCGCTTCGATCCCGCCGCCGGCAGCTGGACCGATTGCGGCTGCCAGGCCCCCGAACCGATCGTCTCCGGCCAGCACATCTGGTGTTATCCCAACGGCGAAACCGAGGCGGGCGAAATTATCTGCGCGATCACCCGCGACCCGGCCGCCCAGGTCGCCT
>CAXFTV010000434.1:0-15538 GCA_964005845.1 uncultured bacterium | reverse complement strand
CTTTCACTGGTACAGCCAGACATCCCGGTTATCGTCGTCGGGCAGAATGGCTTGAAGGATGGGGCCCGGGTCAAGATAGTCAACCAGGAAGAAGTTCCAGCAGCGGGTGGCCGGGAAACCGCTGAAGAACGGAATTGACGGCGCTGCGGATGACAGAGACCCCCCGTTCTTCTAGCCTCCGTTTTGCAATTACTACACGGCGTCCCGTGGCGATCCTCATGACCGTCATGGCAGTTTGCGTTTTCGGCTGGGTGTCCTATCAGCGCTTGGCCCTCGACCTGATGCCGGATATCACCTACCCGACCCTGACGGTGCGCACCGAATATCCTGGAACTGCACCCGAAGAGGTCGAGACCTTTATTTCCCGTCCCCTCGAGCAGGAATTGGGCGTCGTTCCCCAACTGGTCAGCATCAGTTCGATTTCCCAGGCCGGTCAGTCCGACATCATTCTCGAGTTTCAATGGGACGCAGATATTAATGCCGCGTCTCAGAACATCCGCGAAAAGGTCGATCGGGTGAGGTTGCCCCAGGAAGCGCAAAAACCGCTACTCTTGCGTTATGATCCGTCCCTTGATCCGGTTTTGCGCCTCGCCCTGCACGGTTCGCAGAGCCTCTTTGAGCTACGCAGGGTTGCCGATTACGAAATAAAGCGCGAACTGGAGTCGGTCCCGGGAGTGGCTGCAGTCAAGGTCAAGGGGGGACTTGAAGAAGAAGTTCAGGTGGCTCTCAACGAGCGCCAGATGGCGCTGCTGGGGCTCGATATCGCTCAGATCAACACTCGTCTGGCCCAGGAAAATGTCAACCTGCCCGGTGGCAATCTGCGCGAGGGGCAGTCCCGCTATCTCATCCGCACCCTCAATGAATTTGCCTCTCTGGAAGAAATTGGCGCCCTCGTGGTCGCGCGGCAAAACCTGGCCGACATTCGTCTGCGCGACATCGGCCAGGTTTATAAATCCCACAAGGACCGCGAGGTTATCACCCGCATCGATGGGCGCGAAAGCATCGAAATCGAAATCTACAAAGAGGCCGACGCAAATATCGTCGCCGTGGCACGCCGCATCGCCAATCGCATCTATGGGCTGCCGGAGCAGCAGGCTTATGTCGAGAATATGCAAAAGGGTGCAGAGGGGGAGGGATGGGGAGCGGCAGAGTCCAGGGAAGAAGGGGAAGAGGAGGGCGAAGAAGCGGGGCTGAAAGAGCAAAAAAAGGCGGCCGCCAGGGAGGCGATCGAACGGCTGCAGATGACTGATTTCATCGCCTATCGGCTCCCTGAGGGGGCTGCCATCGCCGTGCTTTCGGACCAGTCGCTATTCATTGTCGAATCGGTGCGCGAGGTGCAGAACAACGCTCTTTTGGGCGGCGCTGTGGCAATCCTGGTCCTCTTCTTTTTTTTGCGCAATATCGTGCATACTCTGATTATCGGTCTGACCATACCGGTGTCCATCATTGCCACTTTTGCGCCCATGCACCTGTTCGAGGTTTCGCTCAACATCATGTCGCTGGGCGGGTTGGCCCTTGGGATTGGCATGTTGGTCGACAATTCGATCGTTGTGCTGGAGAGTATCTTCCGCTGTCGCGAGGAAGGTGATGATCTGGTACAGGCCACCATCCGTGGCACCGGGGAAGTGGGCAGCGCGGTCTTTGCTTCGACGTTGACTACCATAGCGGTTTTTTTCCCGATCGTTTTTGTCGAGGGCATCGCCGGCCAGGTTTTTGGCGATATGGCGCTGACCGTGGTGTTCTCTTTGCTGGCCTCTCTGGCAGTAGCTCTCTATTTCATTCCCATGCTGGCCTCGCGGCAGGTGCAGCGAGGTCCTGCTGAGCTGCTTGGCGCGCTCGAGCAAAGTAATTTTTTCCACCTGCAGGCACTGGGATGGGGGCGCCGGGTCCTGGCTGCACCTGGCCGCTCCGGTGCAGTCCGGGCGGCGAAGGCAGCACTTTGTCTGCCCTATCTGCTATATGAACTGCTCTGGCGGATTGCGCTGGTGGTAGCGACATTGGTGGCTGCTATTTTCAAATTGGTGACGATCCTGCTCTTCGAGTTGATGTGGTGGTTGATCAAACCAGTTGAGTATTTCTGGATAAAACCGACGGCAAGTTTACAGACCTGGATGAGCGCATGGGCCGGCGCCAGTCGCATTGGCTCCTGGGCATTCTTCAATAGGATCTGGCCCAATATCTTGAGTTTTGGCGCGCCCGCAGTCCTGGCGGCCGATGTGCAGTGGCTGTGCAGTTGGATCGGTTCTTCTCGTCGGATCATGGTTTTGTTTAAGAGCCTGCTTTTGCCTCTGGGACTGGTTTATCTGACTTGCCGTTTTATCATCCACGGGGTCCTTCGCCTGCTCGGCATCGTCCTGCACGTCGGATTTATGCTGATCGGCTTGGTCGGGGTGGTGGGCGCGCAACTTTTGGGCATGCTGCTGCTGCCCCTGCTGTTGCCGGCGCTCTTTTTTTTCCGGCATGGCCTGGGTTTATTGCAGCAGGCGTATCCAGTAGTACTCGGCTGGTTTTTGCGCCGGCGCCTTCTGGTGCTGGGGCTGGCGCTGGGTAGCTTTGCACTGTGCTGGTTCGAGCTGGTGCCCCGGCTGGGCCGGGAATTGATTCCACAGGTACACCAGGGCGAGTTTAATTTGGTTGTCTCCCTCCCGGTCGGCACCCCGTTGGAGCAGACGGCTAAGGCCTTACAGGACATAGAGGAGATGGTGCTGGAAGAGGAGCGGATCGAGCGCCTCGCCACCACAATCGGGTCTGAAAAAACGGCTGCCAGCGGCGCTACAGAGGGGGAGCATACCGGTAGGATTACGGTCAAATTAGAGCAGGGGGTGGACGCGGCGGTCGCAGAGGAACTGATCCACCAATTGCGCCGGAAGCTGCGGGATCTGCCCGAGGTTGAGGTCGAGGTAGCGCATCCGGTTCTCTTCAGCTTTAAAACCCCTATCGAAGTGGAGATCCGTGCTTACGATCTGCGCACCTTGAGAGAGCTCAGCCGCGAGGCCGAAACACTTATAGCTGCAGTGCCGGGGCTGGTAGACGTCAAATCGTCGCTGCAGGTGGGCCATCCAGAGTTGCAAATCATCTACGACCGCGAGCGTCTGGCCGGATACGGCCTCAGATTGCGGGATGTAGCTGAACTGGTGCGGCACAAAGTGCAGGGGCGGGTAGCCACCGATTTCAGACAGCAGGAGCGCAATATCGACATCCTGGTGCGCCTGCGCCAGGACGATCGCATCGGCCTGGAGGAACTCGAGCGCCTGGTAGTCAATCCCCAGGGCGAGATTGCCATACCACTGGCGGCGGTGGCGCGCATCCGGATGAACGAAGGGCCGAGCGAAATTCGCCGCATCGACCAGCAGCGCGCGGCGCTGATCAGCGCCAACATTCAGGACGTCGACCTGGGGACTGCCTCCGAATACATCGAGGCCACGCTGCGCAGGATGGAATTCCCGGCTGCGTCCAGCTATATGATAAGCGGCCAGAACCGCGAAATGGAAACTTCGCTGCGCAGTCTCGTATTTGCGCTGGCGCTGGCCATATTCATGGTCTATATCGTCATGGCCAGCCAGTTCGAATCGCTGGTGCATCCCCTGGTCATTATGTTCACCGTGCCGCTGGCGCTGGTTGGCGTAGTGGCAGTGCTCTATCTTTGCGATATTTCCCTGAGTATCGTCGTTTTCATCGGCCTGATCATGCTGGCTGGCATCGTGGTCAACAACGCCATTGTTCTGGTCGATTATATCAACGGGCTGAGGCGTGAGGGGATGGAGAAATTCGCCGCGATTATCCAGGCTTCTGCGGTGCGTTTGCGGCCTATTCTGATGACTACTTTGACCACGGTTCTGGCTCTCTTGCCAATGGCGCTCGGACTGGGTGAGGGCACCGAGATTCGCACGCCCATGGCGCTTACTGTAATCGCCGGTCTCACCAGCTCGACTTTTTTGACCTTGATCGTTATTCCCACTGCGTATTCGCTGGTGGATCGTCGTCCCTGAGGATGATTTTGCAAGAAAAAGGCAAATATTTGCTGCCGCGTCTATCGGTTCAACGTCCGGTATCTGTGGTGATGGTACTGGTGGCTCTGCTAGTCGTCGGGTCTATAGCTTATACCCGCACCCCTGTCAATCTATTTCCGGAAGGTCTCGAGGGGGATCGCTTGGGGGTCTGGGTGAATTATCCCAATGCCAGTCCGCTGGAGGTAGAGCAAAAAATTGCGCGCCCCCTTGAAGAGGCGGTGGCCACAGTTAGCAGAGTCGACAAAATTCTCGCCAATAGCAGCCGCGGCGGATGCTGGGTCAGTATCCACTTTCGACCCAACACCGATATGAAGCTGGCCTATGCGGAACTGCGCGACCGCATGGAACGGGTGATGCCTGAATTGCCGGACGAAATCGAGCGCATCTCGGTGCGTCGCTGGGATCAGAACGACATCCCGATAATGTGGATGGTGAGTATCCTGGAAGGTGATTTTGGCGATCCCTACTTCCTGCTGGATACCTATCTGCGGCCGGCCCTACAGCGGATCGAGGGCGTGGGCAATGTCGAGATTTGGGGCGGTCGAGATTTGCAGGTCATCATTGAGCTGGACCAGGAAAAGGTGCGCAGCCACGGGGTCAACGTCTACGAGTTGGTAGGCCGCTTGCGCGACCAGAATTTCGCGTTGCCCGGGGGCTACGTGCGCGAGGGGGGCAAGAAAATACTCGTGCGTTCTATCGGTAAACTCCGCAGCGTCGAGGAGATTCGCGCCTTGAGCATCGATCCGGTGCGCAACTTGAAGCTGGCGGATATCGCCATCGTGGAGCTAGCGGAGCCGCCGCGGGATTGGATCAATCGCGTCGACCGAAAAAATGCCATGGGGATTGAAATTCAGCGGACTTCCGGCGGCAATATCGCGCAGATTTCCACCGCTGTGCGCCAGGTCTTGGAAGAGCTGAAGAAGCGGGCGCAATTCCAGGGAGTGGATTTTGAAATTTTCTGGGATCAGGGCGAGCATGTGGCCGAGTCGGTCGACAATCTGAAGACTTCGGGACTGTGGGGCGGAATCTTTGCTGCTCTGGTGCTCTACTTTTTTTTGCGGGCAGTGCGCATGACCGCAATCATCACCCTGGCAATTCCGCTGTCCATACTGGTGACCATCACGATGCTCTACTTTGCGGGTTGGTCGCTCAATATCGGCACTATGATGGGATTGATGTTGAGTCTGGGATTGGTGGTAGATAATGCCATTGTAATCGTGGAAAATATCTACCGCAAGCGCCAGGAGGGCAGCGCGCCGCGCCGCGCTGCGATCGAGGGCGCTGGCGAGGTCGGACTGGCCGTCACCATGGCCACCCTGACCACGGTGGTGGTCTTTTTGCCGCTGATTCTAATGAGTGATAACAAGTTTTTTTCCTTCTGGATGCTGCGTCTAGGAGTGCCGGTCATCGTCGGCCTGGTGGCATCTCTATTCATCGCCCTGGTTTTTATTCCCCTGGCCTCCCTGCGGCTTTCGGCCCCATCCGAACGCAGCGGGAGGGGCGCGGTCGAGCGTCTGCGCGAGTTCTACCTGCACAGCCTGAAATGGGTTTTAGGGCACCGGCTCGATGCACTGATCCTGGTGCTGCTGGCCATGGCGAGCATTGCCATTCCACAGCAGGCCATGCAGCGCACCGACCAGGGGCAAGGACACCGCCGCGATATAGACCTGCACTTCGACATGCCTTCGGGGCAGTCGCTGAGCCAGGCCAACGAGTTTATGAGTAGCGTCGAGGATACCTTGCTGAACCACCGGGCCGAATACAACATCAGAGCCGTGCGCGTCTGGTTCAGCAGGAGCCGGGGAGAGGCGGAGATAATCTTTAACGAGGACGATGAACTGGGGTGGTACCAGGTGGCTCTGGAGAATCTGCTAATCAAGCTGGGCTTGCGCCAGCGTCCCCACCTGCAATACAAAGAGGTGGTCGATGATGTCAAAGAGCGCCTGCCCCTGCCGCCCGGGGTTTCCATGCGGGTAAACTGGGAACAGCTCAACCAGGATGCGGAGCTCTCTATCAGTCTTTATGGCGACGATACCCAGGTGCTTATGCGACTGTCTGGTGAGGTCGAACGCCGTCTGGGCAATATACCGGGTCTATTGTCGGTGCGCACCGACATAGATCGGGGCAGCAGCGAACTTCAGGTGCGGCTCGACCGCGACCGGGTGCAGCGCTACGGCATTAATCCCCAGATGGTTTCCAACAATATTTCCTATGGCCTGCGCGGCCTCAATCTGAGTCGCTTCCAGAGCGAGGACGGCAAGGAGGTCGAGGTGTGGCTGCAATTTGAGGAAGGAGATCGCCAGAGTATCCAGAAGCTGCGCGGTCTCACCTTTGCCAGCGCCGAGGGCGAAGAGATCCCGCTGGAAGCACTGGCCGATCTCTACGTGACGCGGACCCTGGGCAATATCAAGCGCGAAGACCGCCAGACGACCCTGAGCGTGACGGCCCGGACCGATAAAGACGATGCCGCCGAGCTTTTCGAACAGGTCGATTGGGCCATGCGCGACTTTGAGATGCCGCGGGGCTATCACTGGGACAAGGGGGCGCGTTACGAGCGTCTGGATGAAGCCGACAAATCGCAGCAATTTGCCTTGCTGATGTCGATTATTTTTGTGTTTCTGCTGATGGGAGTGCTCTTCGAATCCTTTGTCCTGCCGCTCTCGGTTATTGTGTCCATTCCCTTTGCTTTACTGGGAGTGTTCTGGTTTCTCTATCTGACGGGCACTTCCTACGATATTATGTCCATGATCGGTACGGTCATTCTGGTGGGCGTGGTGGTCAACAATGCCATCGTGCTAATCGATCTGACCAATCGACTGCGCGCAGCCGGCATGGAGCGTTACGAGGCCTTGCTCGAAGCCGGTAAGCACCGCTTCAGACCTATTCTGATGACTTCTTTCACCACTATCTGTGGCTTGATTCCCATGGCCGCGGGCAACTCCAAAATGGTCGGCATGCCCTACGCGCCGCTGGGTCGCACTATGATTGGAGGTTTGCTGGCCTCGATGGTGCTGACGCTGGTGGTCGTACCGCTCTGTTATACCTTTTTCGACGACCTGCGCGAGTTGTTCCAGAAAATGCTGGCTGCTGCTTTCAAGGGAAGCCGCAGGGAAGCACAAGGGGCAAAGAGCACCGGGGAATAGGCCATTCACGTCCTGATTTCCGAGAATGGTCGGCATGGGCGCCGGTCTCATAGTGGTGTATTTGGGGAAAATTATGTTTGTGCCGGAATGGATGCAGAGCGGTTGGAGCATGCACTTTGCCACACTTAGGCAAGCGGTGATATTGCGACGCGACTGAAAGCTCACGTCCGATTTTTGCAGCGGAACTTGCCGGCAAAAAAATCGGGAGAAGATATAGCTAGGTGCTATTCCCGCTGCAGTAAAAAAACGTGGTACATCAAGGTGCCACAGCCAGCGGCCGAGCGATTGAGTTTGGCAAGGAGGCGGCTTTGCGGGTAGAGGGATTGGAGGGATGTGGGCAGGGGGAAATTCTCTCGAACGACGAATATCACTGCCGTGGGGAAGTCGGGCCCGGTCTGCCGGTGGAAGTCGTTCAGGTCGCGGAAGCGGGGGTCGTCCACCACCAGACAGGGTCTTTCCCCGGTGCCGTAGTAGGCCATGGCAAAGCTAATGCCGTACTGGGAACTCAGCAGGGGGACAGCGGGGAGCACGGCTTTTTGTTCCAGCGTTTTATCCAACTCGGTGGCCAGCCCGCGCCAGCCGCTGTACTCACAGAGCCTTTCGGTCCACGAATAGGCGGCTTCGCGCTCGAGGTCGGGGGAGGACACCAGACGCGCGTAGGTAGCGTCCAGGAGCGGGCTTTCCAGGCTCTCATTGAGGCGCGCAAAGGTCGCCGGGTACTTGAGGCTTATGCCGATGGGCAGGGCGTGCAACAGGCCGGTGAGCACGGCCAGGAGCAGGAAGAGGCGTGGTCGACCCGGCAAGTTGGCGCGCTTGAAGGCAAAGGGCCACAAACCCAGAAAAGCAGGTAGAATCCAGTTGCCTTTGATCTGGCCGCGGGCCAGGGCAAAAAAGGCAAAGCCGGCCAGCAGGCACAGGGCCGGCAATACTGCCAGGAGTGTTTCACGGGGGCGTTGTCGAAGTGCCTCTCCAGTTTTGTGAATCAGGACCTTGTAAGTCAGGTAAAGCAGCAGGGGAGAGACGAAGAATAGGGGGTTGAGGAGGAAAAAAAGCAAGCGTATCAACGGCGTATGCGCATCGGCGATCTGCGATAAAGTGCTCAGAGTAGTGGGCAGATAGAACAGGGTTTTGAACTGGGCGTAGAGCAGCGGCGAACTGACCAGGGAAAAGGTCGTCGTGGTCCAGAGCAGTGCGCGCCAGCGTTGATGCCGTTCCCGGGTTACAAGAATCCAGATGAATAAACCCAGGACCAGAAAGGCGGCGGAGTACTTGCACAGGACGGCGAGGCCGGCGGCCAGGCCCAGCTTCAGGTGGGCCACCGGATCGGCATCTCCCCGGGACTGACGGGCCCAGATCAGAGCCAGCAGCCAGCAGGCGACCAGGAAGCCGTCGGGGTGCAAATAGGAAGTGGCGTGCCAGATCCAGTGGCTAGAGGCAAAGGCTGCCGTTGCCCACAGGCTCAGAGGGGATTCGAGGCCGTGGAGACGGCAGAGCCGATAGAGCAAGACGATGGCGCTGGCGCCAACCAGAATCTGGACCAGGCGCAGGACCCACTCGTGGCCGGGGTAGAGGTAGTGAGCCAGCTTGAAGCTGCTGAATGGCAGCAGGGCGTAAGACGCGTCCAGGTGCTGGCTCCAGTACCAGTAGACCGCTTCGTCTTTGCCCAATTCGACATCGGCCACGAACCAAAGTTTGGCCAGGCTGTAGAGTGCCAACAGGGCGATCCATGTGGTCCAGCCTGGTTTGACGCGAACTGGACCGGCGCGTATATTCTCAACCTTGTAGTCAGATGCATGCATAAAGAATGTCAGGAGAATGAGGACATGGCAGAACAGGAAAAAGAAGAGGATCTACTGAAAAACCTGCAGGAAAAGAATCTTGAACTGAGTTTATTCAAAGCCCGCAAGATCTTTCTGTGGTCCGACGTCAACGACGAATCGGCCAAGGCCGTGGTGACCCGTCTGCTGTCGCTGGATGTGGAGGATCCTGGCAAGGAGATCATTCTCTATATCAACAGTCCTGGTGGCACCATTCACGACGGCATGGCCATCTACGACGCCATCCAGGCCATCAAGTCGCCGGTTTCCACCGTATGTTTGGGCATGGCTGCCAGCATGGGCGCCATGTTGCTGGCCAGCGGCAACCAGGGCCGTCGCTTTGCCTGGCCCCACGCCCGGATCATGATTCACCAGCCCCTGATTATGGGGACTATCACCGGAACTGCCACCGATCTGGATATACGCGCCCGGGAGACTATTCGCTACCGCGAGGAGTTGAATCGGCTGCTGGCCCATCACACCGGGCAGGATGTGGAAAAGATCGCCATGGACACGGACCGCGATTATTTCATGTCGTCCGAGGAGGCCAAAGAATATGGTCTGATCGACGATATTATCACCACCACATCTCCGGGGGTAAACGGCAAAGAATAAATGCCGCATTCCGTTTTTATGCACCGCCGGTCCATTTGGATCGGCGGTTTTTTGTTGGGGTGAAATGAGCTTTTATCAACAGCACTTCGTAAAGTGCTCTCTATTTCTGGCAACGGGCACAATAAAAGGTGCTGCGGCCGGCCAGGATGACGTTCTTTATCGGCGTTTCGCAGACCAGGCAATTTTCGCCGGCCCGGCCATAGACTGCCAGCTGCTGCTGGAAGCGCCCCCCCGCACCCGAGCCCCGGTAGTCGCTGATGGTGGTGCCGCCCTGGCGGATGGACGACTGCAGGGTATCTTTGATCTGTTCGACCAGGCGCCCAAGGCGCGCCCGGCTGATTCTGCACCCCGGTTTAGTGGGTCGGATGCCGGCTTCGAATAGGGCCTCACTGGCGTAGATATTGCCCACGCCGACGACGATGCGGCCGTCCATGATCAGGTTTTTGATGGGGCGTTTACTGGCGCGACAATGGGTCTGGAGATAAGCCGCATCAAAGGCCGCGTCCAGCGGTTCCACGCCCAGCCTGTTCAGATAGGGGCAGGTCTCGAGCTCCGTGGGTTTGAGCAGCAGCACCAGCCCGAAGCGCCGCGGGTCGGAAAAGACCAGGGGCGGGCCTTCGCTCATAGTGAAGATCACGTGGTCGTGTTTTTCGCCGCCGGGACGCAGCAGCAGGTTGCCGCTCATGCCCAGGTGCACCAGCAGGGTATAGCCGGATTCCAGATCGAGGAGAAGGAATTTGGCGCGTCGACGGGCGGCCGTGAAACGGTCCCCCGCCAGGGTTTTGAAGCGGCGATGGGGCAGGGGCTCACGCAGCCTCTTGTCGCTGGTGGAGACCTGGACGATTTGTCTTCCCACGAGGTGGCGCTGCATGGCGTGGCGCACGGTTTCTACTTCGGGCAATTCGGGCATGGATTTTATAATAGTGTTCTGGGGTAAAGGCGTCAATTCCCGCTCCGGATATGCTTGTGTCGGGTTGGGGTGTAGTTTAGTTTATTTCGTTTGTGAATAGGGCCTACTTACCTGTGAAAGGAGTCGCACGACATGAACCTGACGAAACAACCGCCGCGCCGGCCTTCCAATATCAACATGGGTGGCATTGTTGCGCTGGCGCGCATGACCGACAAGTCGCGCGCCGCTAGTGAAGAATTGGAAGGCGCCTACAAATACGGGGAAATATCAGGGCTGGATCGGGAGTTGCTGGCCTTTATAAATATGGGGGCCGGTGAATTTGCTGCAGCCGCCAAAAAGCTGGACGATGCGGCGCTGAGTGAACTGGTGCTGGAAAAGGCACAGAAAAGTTCCGAAGAGATTGCCGCTTTTAACAAAGGGCAACTGGAGCGCGAGCCGCAGGACGAAATGCACCGTCGTTTGTTAGTGGAGCGCCTGGCTCTGTACGCGCCCGGCAACACCGAAATCAAGACGGTTCTGGCCTCCATGGAGCTGGATGACTGGGGGTCGTTCAAAGATGCGGATCTCACCAAGGGGCCGCCGCGCACTCCCTATTTGCGCAGCGTTCTGGGCGTCGTGGGGCTGGCGCGCATGGGCGACAAAGCGCGGGCGGCCAAAGCCGGCTTGCTGGGCGAATATCGCTATGGCGAGCCCTCGGCTCTGGATGCCAGCATTCTGGATTTTCTGGGCCTCGGGCAGGACGAGTTCATGGAAGGAGCCTATGGCAATCCCAACGATGTCGAACTGGGCGAGTGGATCCGGGAGCGTTGGGACTGTACGGCGCGAGAAATTTCCCTCTTCAATGCCGCGCAAACCGATCGGGGCCGGGCCGATGCCACCCGTGAGCGTTTTGAGATCCGTCGGGGCGAGATCTGTCCAGAGCGCAGGGATATCAATACCTGGTTCGAGCTAATAGATTACGACGACGAAAAGAGTTTTGGCCTGGTAGACCTTACCCGCCACCCACCTCGGAGTCCGTACAACGTCGATGTAGGTGGGGTAGTGTGCCTGGCGCGCCTTATCGACAAGGGACGCGCTCTCAACGGCGACACCTTGGGCGCTTACTGGTACGGTGGGGATTCGGGTATCGATCGCCGCGTGCTGGAATTTCTAGATACTGATGTGGACGAGTTTACCGCCGCCTTGAAAGAGTGCGCAACCGACGAAGAGATGGTCGGATGGCTGGGTGAACGCCTCGCTAAATCGCAGGATGAAATCGATAAATTCAATCGGGAAATGGGTTCGTTCGGGCCAAGTGACGAGCGCCAGTGGAAGTTTTTGCGCGGCGTTATAAAAAAGTTGGATCCAGCGCGCACCGACATCGAGAGCTTTCTGGCGCTGACCGTTATAGACGACCAGGTCAGTTTCGCGCGCTTGAAGTCGAGCGTTTGAGGCAAGAGAACTATGTCCAGGCCCATCATCGGCATTACCAGCAGTCTGTCATGCGACCGCGACGGGGGTAGCAGCCAGGTGCTGGACTGCCGCTATGTGGATGCGGTGGAACGAGCTGGCGGCTGTCCTCTGATCTTGCCAATGTGTACTGCGGCCGATAGTCTGCGCCCCTTGCTGGAACTGATCCACGGCTTGATTATCACCGGGGGACCGGGTATCACGGAGGGCCTCATGGGCGAACTGCCGGCCGATCTGCCGCCGGTCGAAGCGCAGCGGGAACAGTCCGATAGCTGGGCTTTCGAGGTTTTGCAGGAGTGCAATAAGCCGATTCTTGGCATTTGCTACGGCATGCAGTTTATCAATGCGCGTTCGGGGGGAGCGATTTACGCAGATGTTGAGGAGCAACTCAAAGTGGGGGCGCATTCGCCACGGCGCAACGGGGGACGCGGTATCCAGCATGGAATTGAACTGGTGCGGAATACTTTTCTAGGGGAGTTGCTGGGAGAGGTTCCACCCGGGGCAGAGGTGAACAGTTTTCACATCCAGGCGGTGGCGCAGGTCGGTGCCGGGCTCAGGGTCAATGCCCGCAGTGCGGACGGGCTGATCGAGGGCGTGGAGAACGAGGACGGCGGCATCGTCGGGGTGCAGTTTCATCCGGAGCGCATGCCCGGGACGATTTGGGAGCGACTTTTTGAGCATCTGGTAGAGCGGGCGGCGCAGTGGGAGTGAGCCCAGCTCCCGCACCGCGCTCAGCGGTCTAGTTTCCCCCCTCACGAGGACTAAGAGCAGATGCCTTGGTTCTTGCTTTTTACCTGGACGAGCTGATTTTTTTCCAGCACGTAGGCGCTCAAGTATTTGCCGTAGACACAGCCTGAGTCCAGACCGATCAGGTAGGGCAGTTTGCGCTGCTTGCGCTTTTTGACCACCAGGCCTTTCATGGCATCGTGGCCAAAGACCAGGAGTTTTTTGTTCGGCTCGTAGTAGTCGTGCCAGCGCAGGTCCTCTAAAGCGTCGCTGGGAGGCCAGTTGCGGATCGTCAGAAACTCGTCGCGGCTGGTGCCCTTAAGTCCTTTATGCGGATTTATTCCGGCGTGTACCAGCAGGAAGCGATCATCTCGGATCCACAGGGGGATCTGCGCCAGCCAGGGCAGCAATTCATCGGCCGCGGGCGACAGTTGATCCAGTGTATAGCGTTGGTCTGGTTTGTCGATCCTGGGGTTCTGGCCGGCTAGCTGGCGTTGCAACTGCCGGAGTAAGCGGTCATCGTGATTGCCCAGGACCATTTGAGCCCCAGTAATCATGATGTATTCCCAGACTCGCAGGGGTTCGGGGCCGCGGCTGAAAGCATCGCCCGTGAGTAGCAGGCGATCCTTTTGCGGTTGGAAATCTACCTTCTCCAGCAGTTTTTTCAACTCCCTGGCACAGCCGTGTACATCGCCGATGAAAATAGTAGCCATAGTTATTCTTTATATTTGCGCCAAATATCTAAAAATAGTATCATATCAGCATTTGCGCCCGCATTGGGACTGGGAAAATCACTGCATCTATGGAAACGGCCCTTCAACCTACCCGGCAACCTGCCGCCAGCCACATAATGGCCAAGCCTTCGGGTTCGGTCTGCAATATCGACTGCAAGTACTGTTTTTATCTCGAAAAGGAAAAGCTCTATCCAGAAGCCGGCAAAAACTGGCGCATGAGCGACGAGATTCTCGAACGCTATGTTGCCCGTTACATCGAAGCCCAGGATGTATCCGAAGTAAACTTTGCCTGGCAGGGCGGCGAACCTACCTTGATGGGGGTGGATTTTTATCGCCGCGCGGTCCAATTGCAACGACAATACGGCGAGGGCAAAACCATCACCAACGCCTTTCAAACCAATGGAATTCTACTAGATGACGAGTGGGGAGAATTCCTGAGTGAAAACAATTTTCTGGTGGGTCTTTCTATTGACGGGCCGCGTCAGTTTCACGATCACTACCGGGTGGACAAAGGGCAAAAACCGACCTACGACCGGGTCGTGGCCGGGCTTGAAGTGCTCAAAAAACACCAGGTCGAGTTCAATACTCTGACTGTATTGCAAAATAAAAATGCCGACCATCCCCTCGAAGTCTATCGCTTCCTCAAGGAGATCGGCAGCCGCTTTATGCAGTTCATTCCAATTGTGGAGCGGATTGCCCAGGAGCCGGACGAGGATGGCCTGGAACTCATTGACCCTGGCTTTGAGGGGCGCGCTCAAGTTTCGAAGTGGTCGGTGGGGGCCGTGCAGTACGGTCGCTTCCTCTGCAAAGTGTTCGACGAGTGGGTGCGTCGCGACGTAGGAAGTTGCTTTGTGCAGATGTTCGATGTCTCACTGGCCTCCTGGTTGGGGCAGGATCCCAGTTTGTGCATTTTTGCCGAGACCTGCGGCAAAGCCCTGATCATCGAACACAATGGCGATCTCTATTCCTGCGATCACTATGTTTATCCCGATTACAGGCTGGGCAATGTGAGGGAAAAAAGCATCCGCGAAATGGTAGAAAGCGAGCCGCAGACCAAATTCGGTCAGGACAAGAAGGACACCCTGCCTGCTTACTGCCGTGAATGCGACTACCGCTTTAGCTGTAATGGCGGCTGTCCCAAACAGCGTTTTATCCGCACCCCGGACGGCGAAGAGGGGTTGAACTATCTATGCAGGGGCTACAAGATGTTCTTTGAGCACGTGGATCCTTGCATGCGTTTTATGGCCGGCGAAGTAGCGCATGGCCGGCCGGCTGCCAGCGTGATGGAGTGGATGCGGCAAAGGGACGCGGCGAGAGATGCTGCGCGCCAAAAGGTCCCCGGGCGCAACGATCCATGTTCGTGCGGTAGCGGCAAGAAGTACAAGCGGTGCTGTGGCAAGGCCGCCTGAGCAAGGAAAATCTCACTACAAAAAAGGAAGAAATTCAATGATCGATATTCAATTGCAAGAACAAAGCTCCAGGGCCGTCATCAACGTGGAGGGTCAGCTTTTCACCGAGTATCGCTATGGCCACTATGTGTGCCGGCCCTATTTTTATCCGGTGCTTACCCCCGGCGGCCAGAGGCTGACGCGGGGATATCCAACCGAAGCAATCGCCGGCGAGAACGACGATCACTACCACCATCGCAGCATATACGTGGCGCACGGGTTGGTGAACGGCCACAATCTATGGGACGAGGGCACGGGGCATGGGGCCATGTTGCATCGCGGCGACCCCGTGGTTGGAGTGGAGCAGGATGTCGCTACCATCGATGGCATGGTGGACTGGTTCGGGCCGGAGGGCGAATCCCTGCTGGAGGAGCGCCGCAGCATGCGGATATGGGCCGAGGGAGATTTCCGAGTTATGGATCACCAAAGCGAGTTCAGGGCCCGATATGGGGATGTGACCTTCGGAGATACCAAGGAAGGCGGTTTGTTCTCGATCCGCGTGCCGACCTCAATGGATGCAAAGGACAAGGGGCGCATAGAAAACTCGGCGGGCCAGGTTTTCGACAGTGGCAAGGGGAAGGAGGAAACCTGGGGGGTGCAGGCAGCGTGGGTAGATTATTCTGGCCCCTTGGCCAACGGCGATCAGTGGGGCCATACCGTGGTCGATCACAAGGATAATCCCCGCT
>CAXFTV010000433.1:0-13036 GCA_964005845.1 uncultured bacterium | reverse complement strand
GCCCGCAGGCAGAGTTGACTACCAGCCGCTTTGGAGAATTGATGGCGGCAGCGCAACGCCGCGTCTTTGGCGAGGTGTTAGAAGAAGGCGGTGAGGATCCGCATTTCTGGGCCTCAAAGATGCACTTTTATTTTACCGGAGTGATGTTTTACAACTTTCCCTACACCTTCGGGTTTCTGCTGAGTCGAGGTCTCTTTGCCATGTTCAAGCAGGAGGGGGCTGAGTTTTTGCCGCGCTATGAAGAATTCTTGCGCCTCACCGGCAGCGATACACCGGAAAATATAGCGCGACATACGATCGGGCGCGATCTGCAGTCGCCGGAATTCTGGAGCGAGGCCATCATGAGCCTGGAGGATTCGCTGATCCATCTGGAACAACTGCTGCCCGAAGTTTTACCGCAGCCAGGGCGGGACTAAGAGGAGCGCATCAGGCTGCCGCTTGCGAGCTGTTCTCGGGCTGGTTTTCCAGCCGGGACAGCCAGTAGCCTACATCGAACTCTTCATCGCCAGTTAAAAAGCGCCAGAATTTGATGCGGTTGACCACTTCCAGGCGCTCCTCATTGCCGTACCATCCATGCGAGGCGCTCAAGATGCCGGGAATGGCGGGATCGTCGATGTCGTCGGTATTCCACAGCCGCAGCTGTCGCAGGGTCGGATTCAAGCGCAGTTTGAACATGTAGCGGATCTGGTCGGTCAGGTTTGGCTGGGCGCAGTGCCATATGCCGTGATGAACCACCACCACGGTACCGGCTCTGCAGACTACCGGCAGTTGTCCCCGAAAGTTGTGGTAGCGGGAGATATCCGATTCACTGATGCGGCGGTAATGGCTGCCCGGCAGGATCATGGTGCCGCCCATTTCCCGCGGGGTGTCGTGCGAGAAGTAGAAAAACTGGATGTCGAAGTGCATGCGGGTGTCGATGATGGCGTCGGCGTGCCAGTGCTGACCGCTCTCGTTGCCCGGCTGCACCGTATGGGCTGCTTTGTGGTCGTATAGGGGGGCCGGGCCAACCAGGCTATGGATCAGCCCCTGGACCCGGGGCAGGCGGAAAACCTGGCCAATGGCATGATCTTCCCACATATCGTTGAAGGGGGTGCCGCCGGGGGCGCTGGGGACGCCATCCGTTGAAATTTCGGCATAGGCGGCCCGATTCAACGCATCCGGAACCATATCGTCGAAACGCAAATAACCATCGGTGGCGAACTGCGCCATCTGTTTGCTGTCCAGCAGGTATTTTTTTTCAACCATCAATATCCTCCATCTGTTCGAGGATGTACTCGTATTTCAGGTAGGAAGTGTTGTACTCCATGCCGGGATAGGCGGGGAATTGCTGCGGGAACTGGATTACGCGCCAACCGGCGCACATGGCCTGCACGACCGAGTCGTAGGGTGGTTTTTCGGCGGCGCCGGTAGTGAATTTCTCCTTGCCGGTGCCGTCGTACATCGACCAGGCTACAACGCCGCTATTGAGATCGGGATTGCTGCTGTAAAGCACGAGGATTTTTTGGCGCCGGGGGGACATGGATTCGAATATATCATATGTTCACAGTTGCGGCAATAGCGAGAAAGTGAAAGGCAGCCCTTGGGCCAAGGGAAGACCTGCTAGGTCGCGGTCCGCTTTGGGGCGGGGAGAGCTGGGAGCTGAGAATCAATTTTTCCCGCGTGCAGTGGCTCCGAAAATGATCAGCAGAGCAAAGAGCGGAAGGATTAGTAGCCGTGCCACTCCTGCGTACCTCGTCTAGCCTGGATGTCGTGCAGGAAAGCAGTGCTCTGGGGGGACTTGCGTCCCTCCGCGGACGGGGAGCGTCCTGTGGTTGGGGCTTTGGAGATTCATCGGCTCGGGGATCTGTAGAGGCAAATTGGATTTCGCTGACAATTTCGTTTATTTGCCAGCTAATCTGGCAATGATTTGTCTCCTTTTCGTCGGCGCCGCAGTCTTTCGTTTTCCAGGTGCTAAAGAGATGGTATCGGCTTCGTGGCAGACTCCCGGGGGGGATTCTTTCCCCAGTGAGAAGCCATTTCATTTCAAGAAAGGCATCCTTAAATCAGGTTCAGGTGCGCCAGAATCAATAGAGCAAGGAGCGGGATAAATGGGTTATGGTAGAAATTAAAATCGATGAGGTTGTACCTATTACACCACCGGCTGCAGAGATAGTTGCAGGGGCTCAGAATCTGGCCCGCCACCCCGATGGTTCGCTCTGGCTGAATACAAGTACTACGCACCCGGGACTGCTCAGAAGCAGTGATAGCGGGCGAACGTGGACTGCGGTGCCGGTGCATCTGCCCGAGGTGCCGTCTGGACAGTATCTGGCGGGTTTCACTATTGCGCGCGACGGCCGTCTGTGGCTCGTTCACCAGGTGGCTCCAGCAGGAGGGGGCCATATCTTTGATCCCCTGGCATTTATATCCTTTTCTGCAGATGGCGCCCGCAGCTGGCAGTCGAGAGCCTTAGACTATGCGAATTTGGCTCCAGGTGCTCCGGAAGATCCCTATGCGTCCATCCAGATCGCCTGGTGTCACCCCAATTTCATCGAAGGGCCCGATGGCAGTCTCATGTTATCTGCCAGTATGCGCTACGACGATTGGGGGGACTATCTGCAGCCAGATCAATCCCGGCCGGGTATCCGGGATGTGATGATTCGCACTACTGATGGCGGTGAAACGTGGGGCGATCCGACCATTGTGCACCAGCACGCCACCGAGACGGCCTATGCCCTAGACCCTGGAGATCCCGAGCATATTTTCGCCGCAACGCGGATCCAGCGAAAGGCGCTACCCGGCGAAGATGCAGAGGAGATCTTGAAGACGACCGGGGTTCCCTATCCGCCCGACAGCTATATTTACAAGAATGGGCTGTTGTTGGAATCGACCGATGGGGGGCGCGCTTTCCGGGAAGTTCCGCACGGCCTGACTTGGTTTGGGGCCTATCGCCATACGCTGCTCTGGACCACGAGCAACGTGGTCATTGCCCTGTCCTATGCGGGACAAGCACCCGGTAGGAACGAGGCTGACAATAGGAAGATCGCCAGAGTGAGTTTGAATGGTGGGCGCACCTGGGTCGACGCTACCGGGATGGGCACGCCCTTCTTCAATCGGGCGAAGATGTTGCACCTGGATCCTCCGCATCCGCCAGAGCATCTCTACGAGGTCGGCACCACGCCGACGGTAGAGTTGTCGGCCAACCATTTTCTCTCGGTGTGTATCTACAAAGGCGAGGGCAGCCTCGAGGCGGTCTCGTGGCATTTGGAAGGTCTTCCCTAGCGGGCGAGAGCCGATGCAATGCGGGTTTTGGGGCCGAGAATGGGGCATGCAGTGCCCCGTGCGGCGCTAAGGGGCTTGTGAGAAGTGCTCTGCGCGGGGACGCAAAAGGGTACCGGCCGGCAGGCCCATGACCCGGGAATGGATTATTCGGGTCATGGATTGTCAGTTTTCCAGGGGGCGCTGGCGCCGATCCTTTTTCTGTGACTGGTGTTTTTTCGCCTCTAGCCGGCGGGCCACAGCGGCCCGGCCGGGGCGGGTGGGGCGCCGTTTGGGTGGCAGAGGTTGCAGGTGTTTGGCCAGCAAAGCAGCGAATTTCTCCAGGCAGTTTTCCTTGTTGCGCCGCTGCGTGCGGAAGCGAGACGAGCGGATGATGAGAATTCCATCGCGGGTCAAACGAGATTTCAGGCCGCGCGCTAGTCTGTCCTGCTGGATTGGGCTGAGCGAGGGGCTTGCGTGCAGGTTGAAGCGCAGTTCTGTGCGGGTATTCAATTTGTTGACGTTCTGGCCTCCGGGACCTGGGCTGCGGTCGAAGGAGAACTTCAGTTCGGCGAGCGGGATGTGCAGGCGGGGCGTGATTTGAACTGTGGCCATGGGTAAGTCCGTCGAGGGAGAATATTTCTCAAAAATAACTCCTTGACCCCTATTTTACCAGCGGGAAGGTTTGCAAATAAAAACGCGAAGGCCCTGTGCCAGAGCAGATTCGGCTATGGCAACCGGGCCTTCGCTATTTTCTGTTCCGCGACCCAGGTTGGGGACCCTGGTCGCGGGAGAGTGTTCTCATTGGGAACCGGATGGGTTCCCAAACTATTTGATCGATCGGGTGTGCAGGAGGTTCAGCCTGCAATATTTTAGTATCAAATAGTTTCTGTTAGTATTATCGGGACTGGAAAAAAAATCTTTAGCAGAAAATAACATACACATCAATTTTATATAAGTGTATATAAATTAATAGTTTAACGTTATTATAAAAAATTTAAGGGAAAATTTAATGGTATTAAGTGGTATTTAAATATAAATTTTTTTATAAAAATAACCTGGGTTGAGGCCTGTTGCTCCGGGAAATATTGACATCCCGGGTTCCAAAGTCTACATTCATAAAAAATAGCTGTTTAAGCCGCTAAAAATAGCGGGATGGCACGGGATATCAGGGTGTGCCCATAGATTTTCAGGCTGGTGGGAACTGCATGACTCAGTCTGCCATAGGACTCATTGAGACCCAGGGGTTGGTCGGAATTATCGAGGCTGCCGATGCGGCCGCCAAGGCTGCCAGCGTCCGCTTGATGGGGTTTGAGGAAATTGGGGGCGGATTGGTTTCAATTCGCTTTTCCGGCGATGTGGCGTCGGTGCAATTGGCGGTTCAGGCCGGAGTCGAGGCGGCCAGGCGGGTGAGCGAAGTGATCGGACACCACGTCATTCCCGGCCCGCATGCAGATCTTCTAAATTTGCTGAATGAAGTAGCTGTAAAAGGCCGTTCTGGCAGCGCGGCAAGGCCGGCATTGGAAGAGCTCGAGCACTTGTCGGTAGCGAACTTGCGCCAGTTGATGCGCCAGATTCCGGAGGCACAGCTCAAAGGTCGTCAAGTTTCACGCGCCAACAAGGAGACCCTACTGGCGGAATTCCAGCGGATCTGGCAAGGGAGTTCCTGAACTTCGCGGGAGGAAAAACGAATGGAACGCATGTGGGAAACCATTAAGAAGGGGCTGCAGGATAGTGCAGTTACAGCTATAAATAAAGCCGAGGACCTGACCCGACTGGGACATGCCCGACTGGATATTGCCGCAGTTAAAAATAAAATAAACCAGTTACAGATCGAACTGGGCGCCGAGGTGTACCGGCAGTTCAAGGCTGGGGAAGAAGGAGATCTGGGTCGGGACGAAAGGGTGGGAAAGCTGTGCGAGTGCATCGGTGATCTCAAGGATGAATTGCAGCAAAAAGAAGGTGCCTTAGAAGAACTTCGCACCGAACTGGCCGAGCCCCGGATGAGCGAGGCGCCGCCCGAACCGGAGGTCCCTTCTCAGGACTAGCCGGATGGGACTGAGGTTTCAAAAATATTTTGCGTAAACGGCCAGGTGTGAGAGTTTTTACTCTTTCGCCGGCCGTTTTTTCTTTTTAACCGCTTTTTTCTTATTGCTGGGAGATTTGGCCGCGCCGGATTTTTTCTTTGCCGCTTTTTTCTTGCGGGGCGGAGAGGCATCGTCCAGGGGCAGGTCGTCCAGGTCCTCCAGGTCCTCCTCTTGCTCATCCTCGGGCATATATTCCTCACCCATAAAAGCGCTGACAGCTTCCACTTGCTGGGCGAGTTCGATCTGTCTGCTTTCCTCTAATTCCATGCTCGATAGCTGCGGCCAGTTGAGAAAAAAGTCCTCCACTGCCACGTTGAGGATATTGCTTTTGAGATAGCGTTCAAAAGTCGAGGCGATTATGTGGGCGATCAGGGGATCTATATCCGGTTGCCCTTCCTCCAGAATCAACTCCATCAGTTCGTGTAATAAGAGCGTTTCCAGGAGGTTGATCTGCTTGCAGCCCCCAATGGCCATGGCGTCCTGGTCCCAGTTGGCGAGGGTTTCACCGATGTCCATGACCAGGTGGATTTCGCAGTTTTTCTCGTAGGCAACCGTTCTGGATGTGGCCAGTGGTTTCAAAATGGTGCTGTGGACATCTCTGAAGGGATGCCAACCAGTTTAAGTGGGGCTTGATTGGTTGGATTGAGTCGGTCGGACAGAGCGCGGCCGACCTGGGCCGGTTGGGCGATGATGGCGTGCAGCAGGCTGCCCTCGACCGGTGTCCAGATGGCAGCCAGTCTTTGTGCCAGGTTGGCCAGTCCCGCTTTGTAGTTTTCTTCGTCGGGGTCGGCAAAGATGGCTGATATCTTGGCTTTCTTTTCTTCCGGGCCATCTGCGGTTCTGAATTTGAAGGTGCCGGTTTGCTGCAGGATCTGAACTTGCTGGCGCAAATCCGGGGGGCCTAAATCTAGCAGTACTTCCAGGAAGGTTTCCATGCCGTCTGCCAGGGTCCAGGTGCGGAAATCGTCGGGGTGGCGCTTGAGGGTATCCATCTTGTTGTAGAGCCCCTTGATGATAGCCGCGTATTCACCTTCGTTTTCTTCGGCCTCGTGGTCGTAGAGAACTAGGGCACCTTCATCGGCATCTTCAGCTGCGGTGACGATTTTTTCGTCTGGAGGCGTTCTGCCTGAGTACCAGGCTCTAATACCCGGTGGCCGTCTTTTCAATGCCAGATCTCCCTGTGCTATTTTTTACGTCTGTCGCAATAAATTCCGCGGGTTTTAGCTGAATTTGGGGTGCGCCGGGTGGGGGCTTTGAGTTATTGTCCTTTGAGCACTAATATAAGTTAACGAAGTGCCGCACCTCTATCAAGGAGAAAACCAGACTGGTTCGGGGCCGGTGGAAAAGGCGTTTTGGGGCTGGATTGGGCTTCGAGCTATATCAAAAATGGCGATGGATTTATAAAAAAGGAGAATTCATGCTCCCCAAAGGCCAGCTACAATACTTTCATTCACCGGTGGATGATGCATTGCATCCCTGTGCTGTCTGTGCCACGGATGCACTGGACGAGCCCAAGCCTTTGATCCTGGAAGTGAGTCCAGGGGCGCTCAACGATCTTCCGGGCGCGGTGGCGCAGACCGAAGAAATTGCCGGGATTGCCAGTCGCCACGGCCGCACCTGTGTGGTGGCGCGACCGACCGGCCGGGGTCCCGGCTCGGTCTACCAGAATTACGGCGAAGTAGACGTCCTGGAGGCCATAGAGCACGTGGCGGCGAATTATCCAATCGACCGGAATCGCATTACTATTACCGGCGCATCTATGGGTGGGGCTGCGGTTTGGTACATGGTTTCGCACTATCCGGATCTTTTCGCCGCTGCGGCCCCCTTTTGCGGCTACTGCGATTACCGCTTGTGGGAAAAACCCGGTGGCACGACCTTTCACATGCACGAGTGGGAGGAGTATTCCTGGCAGGCGCGTTCAGCTGCACTGCTGGTAGAAAACCTGGAACACACACCGGTGTGGATGGTGCACGGCGAGTGGGATCGGGCCGTCGGGGGGGGCGTGCCCGTGGAGCATTCGCGCCAGATGGCCGCGGCAATGGCGGCAAGGGGTTACCGGCTCACTTATACCGAGGTGCCCCGGACCGGGCACAGTTGCCGGGAGCCCCGCCTCTGGGAAGAGGTCATCCTCTGGTTGCTGGAACAGCGCAGGACTCCGACGCCCGAGCACGTGGCGCTGGCCGCATGGGATTTGCGCCACAACCGTTCTTATTGGGTGGCGCTGGAGCAACTGGAACACTACGGTCGCCGCGGGCACATCGACGCCCGCCTGGAAGGAGGAGAGCGGGTCCTGGTAATTAGCCAAGGGGTTCGCACCTTTTCGCTGGGGCCACTCGAAGTGGCCGCTCCGCTGGCCGTTGTCGTCGACGGTCAGGAACTGGATGCTATCGATCTGCGCACGCCCAGGACATTTCGGCGCCACCCGGGCGGTGCGTGGGAAGTGGGGGATTTTGACCTGGCCGGAGAAAAGCGCCCGGGCTCGTCGGGACCGCTCGGAGATCTATTCCACGAAGGGACGATACTGGTGCCGGGAACGGTGGGTGCGGAAGAGGAGAAGTATTTTAACAACTGGGTCGCCGACAATGCCAGGACTTACTATAGCAGTCGCAACGGCGGTGTGCATCGGGGAGGAATCATGGGGGAAAGCTGGGTCGAATTGCCGCTGGTCGAGGATTGCGAGCTGGGGGAAGATGATTTTTTGAATTGCAATTTGCTGCTCTACGGCACCTATACCTCGAACGCCGTACTGGCGCGCTTCCAGCATCGGCTGGGGCTGGAGTTCAGCGGCGATAGTATCCGTCTTGCAGGCAGGACCTATGCAGCGGCCCAGCTAGCTATTTTTGCCGTTTTCCCCCATCCTGAAAACCCGCGGCGTTACGTGGCGGTACACGGAGGGGTAAGCCCGGATGCAATTTGTTGGGGTACGCATCTGGACATGCAGCTTTTACCCGATTACCTGGTTTATGCCGGGGGCGAGGTGCTGGATTGGGGCTTTTGGGGCAACGACTGGGGGCTGCAGAGCGAGAATACCTGACAGCCGCTCCGATCTCATCCCCGACATACCCTTTTGCGGAGTTATTCCCCCTTTCTAAGGCGATTTTTTTCAGCTAGAGTCGCCCTCAAAAGGCCCTTGCAGCGACTCGGGATCGGAAGAAGGGTAGCGCGAATCAATTCCGCTGGCCGCGCACCTGGGCGATGAAGCGCTGGGCATTGCCGGAGAAGTGGTCTTCGATCTCTCCCTGGGTTAGACCCAGCATATCCGCCACCTGGCGCTCCTGGCGCAGTTGCTCGTAGATTACGAAAGTAGGGGTGTTATCGCAGTGGGTAGCTCGCGGGTCGCCTTCGAACTGGTACCAGGCCCGCCCCCAGGTGATGTACTTGCCGCGGGCGCATCCGGCGACGATATTGTCGGAGCCGAACATCACCCGCTTGCGGTCTTCGTGCTTCATCAGCAAGTAGTGGGAGTAGAGGTCGTTTACCGCCGAAGTGTCGTACCAGATATTGGGCAGATCCACGAGGACGTGGATGGCCTCCTCCATCATGAAGGCATTGAAGGCGCGGGCACAGTGGGCCAGAATCCACTGGGCCCGGGGGTAGTCGCGGGTGTAGCGCTGCAGATCCTGCTGGTTTTCGCTATCGGCCGGTCCAGTTTTTTTCGCCATGTGCAGGGTAATGGCCAGTCCGAGGTCATGGGCTACCTCGATATGGGATTCGGGTAAAAAATCGCGGATTCTGCCGTTGGCCGGATCGGGGGCAAAGGTGCGGTAGGGTTTGAGGCCAAAGAAATCGTGCTTTTTCACCTGCTCGGCCACGTATTCGGGGGTCATATCGGGAGTGACCATCATATTCACTTCCGACTTGGGGTCCGCGGCCATTTGCGCCGCCAGCCAGTCGTTGTGGGCCTCGGTATCCATGCCCAGCACGGGATTCCCCAGAATCAGGTAGTGCATTTCGCGGCCCGGATAGAGTCTGGCGGCCCAGTCCAGATGGTCCTGGTAGTCGGCTTCCAGACGCAGCCCCGCGGGCGGTTCCGTTGCCTGGCCCTTGTGGGCGTCGTTCCAGATGTGGTTGTGCATATCGTAGATCAGCGAAGGGACAAAGTCTTGCAGCTCTTTTTCCCAGATGTCGCGGTCTAGGTCCCGATAATCGTTGACATCGTATTTCATTATTTTTATTCCGGTTTGACTGTGGCGCTGATAATGAGGTGCTGAATCCAGTCGTCGCTGTCGTTGATCAACTGGTGCATGGTCTTTGGGGGCAGGTGCACGGCATCGCCTTCTTTGACCTCGTAGATCTCATCGTCGATCTTCATCTTGCCCTGCCCCTGGGTGATATAGTAGATCTGCTCGACGTCTTCGTGGTCGTGGTAGTCGCCCTCCATGCCTCTCTGCATGGCGTGTACGGTAAAGCCGGTCGTACCCAGGAGAGGTGCCTCCTCAGGGCTGAGTCCGGCGCTTCCCTGGCCTCGAAATATGGGCCAGATGATGGCTGTTTCATGTCCGACATAGGGGGTGACATCACTCCAATTGCGGATTACCATATTGTCCTCTCCAGATGCGAAAAAGGGTGAAAGTGTCTCTGCTCGATGTAGATGTCGTGCTTGCAATTCACAAAAAAATATTTTAAGCATCCCCTGTGTTTTGGGCAATGATTAAAGAAAAAAGGAGAATAAAATGGCAGTTGCAAGGCACCGTATAAGTCGGGAGCATATCGTCTATAGCCTGGACAAGGAGCATGCGCCGGTGCTGGAGATCGAGTCCGGCGACCTGCTAACCCTGGAAACTTATGATGCGCGCACCGGCACCATTCTAAAAGACGAGGATTTGCTGGAACATCCTCACCCAGTGGGATCCAATCCGGCGACGGGTCCGGTGCGGGTGCGGGGTGCCGCACCCGGGGACGGTTTGTGCGTGGAGATCCAGCGCATCGAACTGGCCGAAAAGGGTTTTCTGGCGGTCAAGGCCGGCGAGGGGTTGCTGGGCCATATGGCGCCGAACTTTGCCACCAGGATCGTTGAGATCCGGGGCGATACGGTGCATTTCGACGAAGAAATTCACTTCCCGACCCATCCCATGGTGGGGGTTATCGGCACCGCACCGGAGGGGGAGGGTGTGGGCACCGGCCTGGCCGGGACGCACGGTGGCAACATGGACAATAAATACATTACCGAGGGCAGCAAGGTCTATCTGCCGGTGCGGGTGCCGGGTGCGCTGCTGGGATTGGGGGATGTGCACGGCGCCATGGGCGATGGGGAAATTACCTTCATCGGGCTGGAGATCTGCGCCGAGGTCACTGTCAAGGTGGAGCTGGTCAAGGACGCCGGGTGGCGCCGGCCTCTGATCGAGACCGCGGCGCACTGGGTGACCACCGGCGAGCACGACGATTTGGCCCAGGCCGCGCGCATCGCCGCCGAGGAGATGGTGGTGCTCATGCAGGAAAAAGGCGGCCTCAGCTTCGAGGCCGCCTATATGCTGATGAGCGCGGCGGTGGATGTGCAGATCTGCCAGTGCTGCGATCCTGGCGGCTTTCCGGTGACGACCCGGGCGGTGCTCCACAAGGATCTGTTGCCCGAAAAGGCGTCCTAAAAAAATGCCTGCTGGCGCTAGGGACCCTTCTAACGGGTAAAAACGGTGCCGCGGACATAATCGCCTTCCGGCGAGGCGAGAAAGGCCAGCACGCGGGCGATGCCCAGCGGGTCGCCCAGGCTTTGGCGCGCTTTTGCGACCGCTTCGTCGGGATCGTGGCCAGAGGCGCGGGCCCCATCGGCGACGTTTTCCAGTTTTAGCGGAGTGGCGATACCGCCCGGGCAGATCACGTGGAGGCGGGCGCCGTGCAGATCTCGTTCCAGGTTGTACTGCATGCCGTGCATGCCGGCCTTGCTGGCGGCATAGGCCAGCGAAGAGCTGCCGCCGCGCACTCCGGCCCCGGAGGAGATCAATAGCACTACGGACCGGCCGGCGCGTTGCAGCAGGGGAGCGGCGTACTTGGCCGTCAGATAGGTGCCCTTCATATTGGTATCGATGGTATCGTCCCACTCTTTTTCCAGCAGCTCCGCAGTCGGCCTGTTGGCGCCCCGGAGCACGCCGGCGCTGCATATCAATGTATCCAGGCGCTCGTGCGCGGCGCCGATTTGTGCCAGGGTGGCCGCGACGCTTTCCTCGGAACGCACGTCGGTGCGGTAAAATTCAGCGGTGCCACCCGCTGCCCGGATGGCGTTGGCCCGGGCCTGGCCTTCCTCCTCGTTGTAATCTGCAATCAGCACGGTGGCGCCGCGTTCGCCAAAGAGTTGGGCGGTGGCGCCGCCGATGCCGGTGGCACCGCCCGTGATCAGGGCAATCTTGTTTTCCAGTTGCACGCCTACTCCTTTCAGGTTAGGTGATGATTTTCGGATAGTCGGTCAGAGCTCAAATTCGGGCAGGGATACTTCTACCAAGGTCGGTTCGTCCCGCCCCAGAGCTGCGCGCAGAGCTCTTTCCAGGGCCGGGCGGGATTTTACCCGCGTGCCGGCGATGCCGAAGCTTTGGGCGAAGAGGACAAAATCCGGATTTTCCAGATCGACGCCGGTGTAGCGCCCGCCGAAGTCCCGCTCCTGTCCCTGCCGGATGGCGGTATAGCAATTATCGTTGCACAGCACGATCGGCAGGGACAGCCGCTGCTGCTTGGCGGTGGCCAGTTCCTGCCCGGTGAAGAGGAAACCGCCATCGCCGCACAGGGCCACCACCTGCTGTTCGGGGCAGGCGATTTTGGCGCCGATGGCCGCGGGCACAGCAAAGCCCAGGGTGCCGTAATAATGCGGCGACAGGAAGCTCCGAGCGGCGTACACCGGGAAGAGTCTGCGGGCGCGGTAGCAGGCCAGAGTCATGTCGTTGGTCAGGATTGCGTTCCTGTCCAGGCTCTGGCGCAGGGCCGCGAGGATTTCGGCAAAGAGCCCCTCTTCGGGCGCCGGCACCGGGGCATCT
The DNA here is from genome assembly GCA_964005845.1 of uncultured bacterium. Taxonomy (GTDB): domain Bacteria; phylum Latescibacterota; class UBA2968; order UBA8231; family UBA8231; genus CAXFTV01. Next base: position 756 of record CAXFTV010000433.1, on the reverse strand, counting down.
ATTTTCGCGCTGCACCAGGTGGAGGGGCCAGGGTCCTGCCGCAGGAGCTTTATGAGGGCCGACAAATTTTCCCGCGCCGCACCGACCAGGCCCACTTCGGCCGGGTAGTGCCGGCCCACGACCCGTGGGTCTATGTCGAGGTGGATGAGCCGGGAGGGTTCGGCATCCCAGGCTCGCACGGTGCGCTCGCCCAACCGGGTGCCCACTGCAAATACGAGGTCGGCGCGTTCCACCCAGGCGCCGATATTCCTCCCCAGATTGCGCCGTCGCCCATCAAGCTTGCCGGTTCCTGCGTCCGCCAGGCACAGCGGGTGGTCGGCGGGGAGGACGCCGAGGCCGTTCACGGTCAGGCCCACGGGCGCCTGCAGCAGTTCGGCCAGCTGCCGCAGATCAGCAGCGGCATCCTGGGCCCCTCTGCCGGCGATTATCAGCGGCTGCGCCGCCGCGCGCAGTAGCGCCGCCGCTTTTTCCAGATCCCGTTGTGGGGCCAGGGGCGCCGGGGCCAAAATGGCCGGGCGTTGCGGCACTGCTGCGGTGGCTTCGAGCAAATCCAGGGGTACTTCCAAAACGTAGGGGCGGGGCCGCCGCCGCTGCAGGCTGTTAAAGGCCTCGCCGAGAGCCTGGGGAATTTCCTCGACCGATTCGACCCGCCGCCCCTGGCCGCAGACCGATTCGAGAGTGGCGAATTGATTGCGCATTTCGTGCAGGGCGCCCAGATCGGGATCGGTGGTCGAATTGCTTTCGGGACCGCTGGTT
>CAXFTV010000432.1:0-4563 GCA_964005845.1 uncultured bacterium | reverse complement strand
GGCGCTCGCATACAGCTATCGGCCAACGCCACGCAGATTTTCGCAGATGATGTTTTCCACCCGCCGTAGCCCGCCTCGAAATCCTTTTCAACTCGCCGCCGCAATGCAGCGCTAGCGCACCCGGTACTTTTCCACCATGTCCAGATCCAGCGTCACCCCCAGGCCCGGTCGCTGCGGCACTTCGTAGTGCCCATCTTTCAGAACTAGCCCCTCCTCCAGCATATCGGCCACGCGCGTAAAGGGCAGTTCGTCGCAGGGCAGAACCGCATTGGGAATCGTCGCCTGCACGTGCAGCGAATAGGCCGTCTTGACCCCCAGACAAAGGCCGCCCATCTGCACCCAGCACGGCACTGCGGCCGCCGCCGCAATGGCGGCCATTTTCTTGACTTGCTGCGCCGTGCCGCTCAGGTTGACCTGATCGATGCACTCCGCCTTCAGCGCCCGCAACACCTGGGCGGGATCACCGGCGTGCAGGGCAATGGGGATATGCGTCTTTTCCCGCAGCAGGCGAAACCAATCCAGGTGCTCTTTTAGCACCGGATTTTCCAGGTTGACAACGGTGCCAAAAGGTTCCAGTTCCGCGGCCAGGCGGGCGGCGATATGGGGCAGGCGAAATTTCTGATTCGGATCGATGCCGACGGTGTAATCCGGACCTGCGGCCGCCTTCATCTGTTGCACCGTCTCGACTATATTCCACGGCCGCGCTTTTAACTTGTGGTTGCTGAAGCCCAGCCCGGCGCCCACCGCGGCCTCGGCCGCCGTCTCGTGCGGCTCCATCGGACAGGACCAGTAGGAAACCGGCACCCGGTCGCGCACTTTTTCGCCGAAAAACCTATGCAGGGGGATCCCGGCCGCCTGGCCGGCGATGTCCAGCAGCGCACAGGCAAAGGGGTCGGGTTCTGCCAGGGGATCCAGGGCCAGCGGGTTCTGCCCCAGATAAGAAGCCGCGCGTTCCTCCAGGCCGGGCGGATACAGAGAAACTTCGCCGACGCCGATCAGACCTTCATCGGTGCAAATTCTACAAATCGTCAGATTGAAGATATCCGGCACATAGCGCGCAACTACGGGGATTGGCGGGACCTTCAACTCGTAGAGATCAATATGGGCGATCTTCATGTGCAGGGCTGCCTCCGGATGGGCCAAGGACATATTGACAGGATGGAATTGGCCCCTCAAGTTAATCTATATACACCGCACCCTGCAACCGCCGACCTGCTTTCGAAAGGAGTTCTCCATGTCCAATCCCCATTCCCTGCTCGGCAAAAAAGCCTTTGTCACCGGCGGCAAACGCCGCATCGGTCGCGGCATCGCCCTGGCCCTGGCCGAGGCTGGCTGCGACGTGGGCATCAACGATTTGACCACCGATGCCGACGCCGATGAAACCCTGCAACTGATCCGCCAGCAAGGCCGCGAAGCCGAATTTTTCCAGGGCGACATTTCCGCCCCCGCCCAGGTCGAAGAAATGTTCAGCCAGTTCCTGGCGCGCTTCGGCCGCATCGACATTCTGGTCAACAACCCCTACGGCGGTACTGGCGAGGCATTTCTGGAACTGAGCGAAAAAAACTGGGATCTGAATCTGGACATAGGGCTCAAGGGGTTTTTCCTCTGCAGCCAGCAGGCGGCGCGCGCCATGGTGCAACAGGGAGAGGGCGGCTGCATCGTCAGCACCTCCTCGGTACACGGACAGCGCGCCTGGAAAGGGGATACCGCCTACGGAGCGGCCAAAGCCGGGGTGCTGCGCCTGACCGCAAGCATGGCCCTCGACCTGGGAGAATACGGCATTCGCTGCAATGCCATTCTGCCCGGACACATGAACACCGATCACATCTTCGGCACCAGCGCCCCCGAGGGGGGGAGCATCGAGGAGAACCTCTCCGAGGCCGTGCCGCTGCGCCGCCGCGGCACGCCCGAAGACATCGGCCGGGCCGTGACCTTCCTGTGCTCGCCGGCCGCCGCCTGCATCACCGGGGTTTCGCTGCCGGTAGACGGGGGACTGCTGGTCGCCGCCCCCTGAGCGAAAAACTATCGCTGCGATCCGCGCGCGGCTGCAGGGAGGGCAAAACTCAGGCCCAGACGAAGATTTCCTCGTGCTCTGGACTGAGGGCAAAAAAGATGGCGAGCACGGCGCGTGGCTGCTCCCCCTGCACTGGAGGCACCTCGTGGATATTCTCGGAAAAGAAAAAGTAGAGGTCGCCCGGCTCCAGTTGCACCTGCACACGCTCGATCCCGTTCCGGGCGACGTAGGGCGCAAAAGTGTGGCCGGACAGCACCTCGTCCAACTGGGGAGTGTAGGGGCAGTTATAGAGGAAGGGCTCGCCGCCGGCGCGCATATCGCTGGCGTTCTGAAAGCAGAGCACAGCGGCGAATTGATGCTCGAAGTGGGCCGCCGCGTATTCGAAGGCCCTGGCGCGCTTGGCCACCGAGTCGTAGTGGGGACGGTGGCCCAGCGATTCGTGGTAGATGCGGAAAATGGCCGGGCCGTAAAGCCGACCGTCGAGCTCCCGCGCCGTCATAACCTTTTTGTCCGGAGCCAGACCGGCCAGCGCCGCGTACATGGTTTGCACCGGATCCTGGTAGCCCTCAAAGAGGGTCGAAAAAAGGGCGTGGGTCTGCGCTGCGTGGGCGAAAAACTCCTCGCGATTGGCGCGGTGGTGGCCAAAGCTGGTGCCGATATCGACGCGGTGCGGCGTGCCATCGCCGGCCTGAGTCGGGTCGTAGAGCAGCCCGCGCGCGGCAAAGCGGTGCATGAGCGCTTTGCAGTGCGCGGGCGGATAGATCTGGCGCAGGACAAAGGCGGGCACGGCGCCGCGCGCCAGGGCCAATAGCGGCGCGGCAAAGCGGGCGCGGATTTCTTCTAGCGAGGCTTCGAGCGGTGTCCAGGCAGTTGGCTTCATAGATTCGGATTAATATAATGCTTGAGTACCTGCAATGTAAACAGGGCATCGAGCGGCGCCGGGGTTTTTAAGGCGACTGCGGCATAAATGCCTCAAGGTAGCTACTGGTCCAGGGGGCGGCGGCGGCAAAATGGGCCCGGCTGCAACCCCCTATGTTTTCAGCACCGCACCACGTCCTCCACATCCGGTACCGGCAAGGTATCCGGATGCGCCGGCTGCACTTTCCGGCCCCAGGCCGCCAGCGTCTTCATATCGCGCTCCAGCGCGGCACTGCGGCGCTCCACTTGCGGCGGCTCCCAATCCTCGTAGAGCCGCCGCAGCAATGCCGTGCGCACGGCGGCACAGGCCGGATCCGCGCTCCGATCCTCGAGCTCTCCCGGGTCCTCTGCAAGATTGAACAGCACCGGCGGGGTGTCGTCGTGGTACTTGTAGAGTTTCCACGGCCCCTGCCGCAGCATGCGCGAAGGCGCATCCCCGCGCCCGGGGCCAAGTTCGCTAAAAGTGATATCCGCGCGCGCGTCGTCCCGCGCGCCGCGCAATTCCCGCCACAGCGACTGCCCGTCCACTGCTGGCAGGGGCGCTCCCCCGGCCGCTTCCAGCGCCGTGGGTCCCAGATCCAGCAGATTGCACAGCACCGAATTGCGCCGGCCGGCCGGCACCACCCCGGGCAGGCGGGCGATCAACGGCACCCCCACGGACCCCTCGTAATAGTTGCTCTTCCACCAGCAACCGTGTTCGCCGGCCATTTCGCCGTGATCGCTGCAGTAGACCACCAGGGTGCTGGCGCTCAACCCGGTCTCGTCCAGTTTGTCCAGCACCTGACCCACCTTGCGATCGAAGTACTCGCACAGACCGAAATAGGCCGCGCGCGCCACTTTGATGCGCTCTGGCGCCAGGGGTTCGCGGATCAGCCGCCGCTCTTTGAAGTTTTTTACCGCCGTCGGTTCCCGGCTCAATTCCCCGGGCCCGGGCTGGGGCACGTCCACTCGCGCATAGTAGTATTCGTACAATTCCCGCGGCGCAAAAAATGGACAGTGGGGCAGGACAAAACCCGCCACGGCGGCAAAGGGCCGCGTCCCGGGGCCGGCTTTTTCCTCCAGGTAGGCGCAGGCTGCATCGGCCACCTGATCGTCGAAAGCCTGGTACGTGGTGCGCCCGTAGCCGGCGATCTCGACGCATTCCCGGGTCTGCCCCGAAGTGCTCGCCGGAATTTCCTTGAACAGCGGTCCGCCCAGATGGGAAGCGCCCGGATCGCGGGCGCTGTATTCGCCCAGGGGCCGGCGCTCAAAACCGTGCCGCTGATCATGGCCGACAAAGTGCATGCGCCCGATCAGTGCGGTCTCGTAGCCGGCCGCGCCCAGACCGTGGGCCCAGGTCGGCACCGCCGAATCGAGCGCGTGGGCGTTGGTCCACACCTGGTTGGCGCTCGGCCGCCGCCCGCTCATAAAGGCCATCCGCGCCGGCACGCACAGCGGCGCCGGGGTATAGGCATTGGTGAAAGTCATGCCCTGAGCGGCGAGACGGTCCAGGTGCGGGGTGCGCACCAGCGCATCGCCGTAACAGCCCAGGTGGAATTTGCTGTGCTGGTCGGACATGATGAAGAGGATATTGGGTCGGTGCATGAACGCTCTCCTTTTTTACCGCAATCAATCCCACAGACCCATCGCCG
>CAXFTV010000431.1:0-4475 GCA_964005845.1 uncultured bacterium | reverse complement strand
TGTCTCGATGTCGAAGTGGCGATCTTCGATCTGGCGCGCAGATATTTTGGTGCTACCTGGCTGGATGATCCCAGGGTTCGCGCCCTGGCCGAAGATGGTCGCGACTATATTCGCCATAGCGCCGCCCGCTATGATGTGATCGGCATTGAAGTGGGGCAGCTCTTCAGGCCGGGTGTCGTTTCCTTCTATACCAGAGATTTTTACCGCCACCTCAGACAGCGTTTGAAACAGGGCGGTCTGGTGACGCAATTCGTGCCCCTGAGGATGCTTTCAGCCGTACAGGTGAGCGATGTCATCGCCACCTTTATCAGTGTCTTTCCGCATAGTCAGTTGTGGTTTAATGGGGCGGAATTCCTCCTCGTTGGCCGCCGTGCGGATAACTTTGAGATTGATATTGCAGCTCTCGAAGAGAGGCTGAAAAGGGGGGCAATCCACCAGGATCTGCAATACCGCCATCAGCTCAAAGCAGATACCGGATGGCTCAACGAGGCCGACAGTGTATTGGGTAGCTTACTGGCCGCCCCCGAGGATCTGGTATTGCTGGCGCGCGGTGGGCGCATTCTCGCGGATGACGTGCCTCTCTTCGATTACGAACTCGACCCGCGCCAGGATATCGAAATCCATACCGTGGGCGCGTTGCTAAAAATCGAAAACCCTCTGAGCAAGATAGTTCCTTCGGTGCTCGAAGGCAGGCGCAATGCCTACATCGAACAAAAAAGAAAGCTGAATCTGTACGCTCTGGCCAATCTGGTCGTCGACCGCGGCGACAAAGCCTTGCGGGCGGGTCGGTGGCAGGGGGCCGCGGAGATTGCACGCGAGGTCCTGGAGGAAGTTCCCGCCCATCCGGGGGCGCTCTGGCTACTCCAAAGGGTCGAGGGGCGCTCCGGCAGGGGCGGGGGACAATAAAGAACGATGCCTGCAATGGTCGAAAAAGTCTTCTGCATGAAAGCCCGGACACCTGCGGGCAAGAGGCAATAAAGTATTTGGCAGCGGCCGGTTGAGATTTTTGCAGGGAGCACTCTGAGGAGCGGCAGAATGAGCCGAGCAAGAAGGTGCGGATCCCATGAATACTTTGGTTTTATTCTCTGTGTGCTGCTGCTCAGTGCTACCGCCTGGGCTCAGGGCTATCGCCTCGAGCAGAACCGCTTGCTCGTGGAAGAGAGCGACTGGCTGGAGTGGGATTTTCCCACAGGTGCTTTAGATTTAAGTGGTGCGGGCGTCCGGCCCCATTTTGTCGGCAAGAAAATCAATGCCGTCCTGGACGCTGGCAATTTCATCCGCGGCAAAGTTCGCGGCGGCATCCGCGCGGCGGGCACCGATCGGGCGGGGGCGGCGCAGCTCATAGATGGTCTGGAGGGGACCTACTGGGAGCCGGATCTGGAGTCGCCCTTGCGCCAGTGGTGGGTCGAGGTGGATCTGGGGCGGGTGGTATGGGCCGAAAAAGTGGTGGTCAAATTCGTCGCGGCGGGCGCGGGCGATCCCTTTCTGCAGTTCAAGGTACTCACTTCCAACGGCGATGAGGCCTTTCAGGGTAGTCAAAGCCTGGACTACAGGGTGGTCGGCCGCAGCGAGGGGCTCAACAAGACGCAGCGCGTTTTCGAATACGATTTGCGCTCTCTCAAGCCGGGGGATCCGGGTCTCAAGGGGGATATGGTCCAGTTTGTTCAGCTCGTGGCCACGGCCAGTGATGGGCGCCGTGGGGCCGAAGTGAGCAAGGCGCAGTGGGATGCCTTGGGAACTGCTCGGGGGGACCTCGTTTATTTCCGGCGCGAATCGACGGGGGTGGAGCGCGAGGTGGCCCAGGAGGAATACGAGGAAATCAGCCCTGCGCGCAGGGGAACGCGTTATTATCGGGTCGAGCGACCGCGTCTGGCCGAGGTAGAAGTATGGACCGTGGGGGAGAATATAGGTCTGGGCTGGAAGGGGCGCGGGGGGTCGATCCAAGGGTTTGGCGAATCGGGTGGGCACTCCAACGCATTCGACGGCGATTATACTACCATCTGGAGTGCGGAAGCGGGATTTTCCGGGGCGCATGGGGCGGAAGTCAAAAGCCGGGACCGGGATCTCTTATTGGATCTGGGGACCTGGTACTGGGTCGACCGCGCCTTTATCGTCTTCGGCGATGCCATTTACGGCAGTGCCACCTTTCCCAATTATGTGCTCAATCTTTCCGATGGCAGCTTGGCTCCGGACGGCAGCAAGGTCTTCAGCGCTGTGGCGGCCCGCGGCAGAGCCGATGTCACACTTGGCCGCGATGCCTTTAGAGCGGCGGGGTCGCTGCCGACGGATACTGAATTACAGGATAATGTTTTCCCCTTCGTCAAGGGGCGATACTTCAGGTTCGACTACCGCGTCGTAACGACTGGATTGATCCGATCGGGCATTAAGGAACTGCTGCTTTTTGGTTATGGTTTTTTGCCCAAAGTCATCCTGCAGACACCGGTAGTCGAGTTGGGCGCCAATCCCCGCATTCTCTCCACCATTTCGTGGGCGGCTGAAACGCCGCCGGGCACCCGGTTGCAGATTCGCACCCGAACCGGCAATCGGCTCACCGAAGATAAACATTTTTACAACAAACAAGGCGTTGAAGTAACGGAGGAGGAATATCGCAAGATGCTCTCGTTCGTGCGCGGGGATTCGGCGGTGGCGTTCGTGCCCGACGAGTCGGATTGGAGCCCGTGGAGCCAGTTTTACGAGCATCCCGGAGTCGCTATTGCCTCGCCCAATCCGCGGCGCTATATCCTCATCGAGGCGGCGCTAGTTTCGAACGATCCAGATCGGGCGGCGCTGTTGAAAACGCTCCAAATCGGGCTGCACGAGCCGCTGGCGCACCAGATAGTAGGTGAGATTTCGCCGCGCCGGGCCCAGGGGAGCGGTCGGCCCGGAGAGTTCACACTGTCTTTGAATATTCCGCCCGACGAGGCAGGTTTGGAAGGTCTTGGTTTCGATCAAGTGCTCTTCGAGGTCCCCCCCAGCGCCGGATTTGAGTTACTGGATGTTCGGGTGAGTTCTGCTAGCGAACTGGCATCTGGGGACGGTCAGAGCTATGCGGCTCAGGAGCTGGAGATGAGGACCCGCCCGGATTCTTTGTCGCTTCGACTTCCCGAAGTGGTCCGGGCTTCCGGCTCGCAGGTAGATGTGCGTTTTGAGGGTGAATTTTATCTGGCCAGCAATGCCTTTCTGGTTTCGGTGGGGCTGGATGGGGACGGGTCGGTAGTGTGGCAGCGGGTGGACGCAACGGCCTCAGGAAAGGGCATGACGGTGTTGACGCCCTTGGGCGACGGGCTCTTGGGGGATCTGGAGGTAGTGGGGAATCCCCTTACGCCGAACGCGGATGGCATTAACGATGTGGTGAAGTTCGTTTTTCCCGTATTCAATATGCCGGGTGGGGCCGTTTTGGTGCTGGAGGTCTACGGTCTGGATGGTAGTCTGCTGTATCGCCGGTCGCAGCCGGTAGCACATGCTGCGGGAGTCCAGGAAGTGAGTTGGGAGGGCCGCGGCGGGGATGGGCTGCTGCTGCCGCCGGGTATGTACATCTGCCGGGTGGGTCTGGAGGTGGATTCCCGTGATATCGACGAACCCAAGGTAGCTCGCGTCGTGGCCAGTGTATACTGAGCGGCATGCGCTCAGTGCAGGCCCTTGGCCCCACCGCAAGTACAGCCCCTATTTTTCTGATGAAAATCCGTCCCAGCGGCCTGGGGTATTGCGGCAACATCTAAAGAAATGCCAGATTAGCTCTCGTCTGGGGCAAGGGGCCTCATTTTGCAGGGGAGTTCGGTCTTGATCATATCGAGGCATTCTTTTAATATCTCCAGAGCAGAGGCGAGGGAGTCCAGGATATTGCAGGGGGGGCGGATGTTGTGGAATCTGATGAAAGTCCCGGTGTGTATTTCTTTATCCGGCATAGGAGCAAACCAGTACTAATCTCCAAGTCGAGATGCCTGGCGGGGGTGGCAAAGGCGAGCCCTGTGCGCTCAACCCAGCAGGGTGCCCTGGCGAGCAGCTGGGCCTGGCAGCGGGAAAACCAATTATGATACAGCGCTTATCAGCGGCGATCATCTGTACTTTAGTGGCCATTTTATCGGCCTGTGATAATGGCGTGCCCAAGCGCGAAGATCCGCGGCCACAGCAGGGGAATTCGGCCCTGGCAAAGGTTCTGGCGGCTCCGCCTGCTAGAGGGCGTCCCCAGGGCCGCGTCGATTTTCCCACATCCGGGTCCTCCGCCGCCCAGCAAGCCTTTGAAGTAGGTGTGCTGGCACTGCACAATTTCTGGTACGAGGAGGCGCGCGAGCACTTTCGCAAGGCGGCGGAGCTGGATCCGGGTTTTGCCATGGCCTACTGGGGCGAAGCACTGACCCACGATGCGCCGTTGCAGGGCCCCCGGGGACTGCAGGATGCCGGGGCGGGGCAGGCCCTCATCGATAGTCTGGATGAGTTGCAGGGGCGCGGCGCCCTGCGGTGGAGCGAGCGGGAGC
>CAXFTV010000430.1:0-2400 GCA_964005845.1 uncultured bacterium | reverse complement strand
CGGCGTGCGGGTGATTTCCGAGCGCCAGGCGAACAGGGGGCATCTGAGGGTAGAGGACAAAAGCGGCAGAAAAATGCTGCTGCGGGTGCCGGGTTGGGTCGAGCCGGCGACGCTTGCCGTACGGGTGCAAAATGAAGCTGCAGAAGTTGTCGTGGAGAACGGCTTTGCCATCATTCCTGCCTGCGGCGGAGCGAAGAAGGTGGAATTGGATTTCGACTTGCCGGCTTCGCAAAGCGTAGAAAGATGGCGGGACGAGGAGGCCACCCGGGAAACTGTAACATTCAAGTGGCGCGGAGATGAAATAAGAGGGGTGGATCCAACCGGGCGCTATCCGGCATTTTTCCCCAAGCAGACCTATGCTTAAGGTTGCTGAAAAAAGTTCGGCTGCTGCCTGCCCTGTCCGCACCCTTCACCCGGGACTTTAAAAGGGCTCTTAGGGTGTTGGCCTCCTGGGAAAAGCAGTGCCATCCTGGGGTTCGTAGCCCACTAGCCGGCGGGAAACTTCCAGATCCATCCAGGAGCGCTGGTGGCGCGAAATGCCGTGGACGATGGCGAAATCCAGCTCCTCTACATCGACGCAGCAGGCAAAGAGCTGGGCCGCATCCCGCGGACTGATCTGGGCGTACAGGTCGGCGGCATTCCAGTCCCCGTCCTGGGCAAAGGCGGGGCTGCCCAGGCGCACGCAAATGCAGGAGAGCTGGTGCTGATCCGAGTAGACCCGGGCCAGAGCCTCCCCCCAGCACTTGGTAGCACCGTAGACGTTCTGCGGAAACACCGGTACATCCCACCCGGTCAATTCTCGCGTATTGTAGCCCAGAATGGCCTGGCCGCTGCTGGCAAAGACGAGTCGCCGGCAGCCGGCCTGGTGGGCGGCGTGGAAGGCGTTGTAGGTGCCGGTGATATTGCGCGGCAGCAGAGACGAGTAGAACTCGGCGTTCGGGTTCGGGTCGGCCGCCAGGTGGACCACGGTATCGATGCCGCTACAGGCCTCGAGCATTTGCTCGTAGCTGGTAATATCGAGGGCGGCGTATTCTTCGTGTCCGGCGCAGTCATCCAGTGGGCGAATATCGCCCAGGCGAAGCGGGTAGCGGTCGCCCCAATGGGTGCGCAATATTTCGCCCACGTGACCGGCGGCACCGGTGATGAGTATTTTGGCTTTAGCGGACATTTCGATTTCCGTGCTCCTTAGAACAATTGGGAGAAGGTGATGTAGATTCCCCGGCGGCTGCCCGAGATTCCGTAGTCGGCGCGCACGATCGTGCTGTGCCAGTGAAAGCGCAGACCGGCCCCCGCCCCGCTGCTCCAATCGCCCAGGGAGGGACCGTCCCGGCGCTGGAAGACCTGGCCGACATCCCAGAATAAGAGCAGGCCGGTAAAAAGCTGTTCTCTACGGGAAAGTTGCAGGCCCTGCCAGCGCACTTCGCTATTAAACAGGACGCGGCCCTCACCGCGTCGGCGGGATGCGGCCAGACCGCGCACCGTACTGCTGCCCCCCAGCTCAAGGCCCTTATAGAAGGGGAGAGCGCCGAAAGTCAGGTCGGCGTTGGCGCGTTGCGCCAGCACCAGGCCGCTCAGTAGAGAAATGAAATGGCGGTGTTCGTAACTGAGGCGGACGCCGTTGAAATCGCCGCCCGAGCCAATGCCGTACTCCAGCAAAAATTCTTCCAGGATACCCCGGGTGCTATTGGTGTAGTCGTCGCGGGTATCGTAGCGCAGCGAGGTATTGACCTCGAAGAGCAGGCCGCCCTCAATGCCGGGTGGCTGCCGATCGTGCAGGATATTGCCCGCCGCCGCATTGGGGGTGATTTCGCGGTGTTCCAGCTGAAATCCGGCGCGCAGCCGCCAGGGCCTGCGCAGGTCGCGGATCCACATGAGTTTGAGGCTGGGATTCACCTGCTTAAAGGTTTTTTCTTGGCGCGTTCTCTTTTCCAGTGACTCGTCGCGCAAATCGCCGTAGTAATTGGCAAAGTCTTCCTTTTCGAACTTGGCTTTAAATTCCAGACGCTGGCCGGGGCGCAGATTGGGAATGTCGGCGCGCAGGTGGTGGACCCATTTTCCCCCGGTGGTGAAGAAGGCCTGGATGCTGTAGGCGCGGCGGTAGGGAATACTTTTGCCGTCGTAGTCGTAGAGGCTGGCGCGGAGGCCGTAGCCGGTGCCGTCGTCCGAACTGAAATTGAGCAGGGGAATAGCCGTTGGTTTAAAACCCAGCGACTCGTAGGGGCGTTTTGCGGCGTTGGTTGCGCCGACCATAAGGATGGTGGCGAGCAAGACTATATTGAGCAGTTTCAATTGCAGCATGGGTAAAATACCTTTAAAAAAAAAGAGCGGCCGGCAGGTCGAAAAACCGGCCTGTAATAGCTTGTGGAGAAACCCAAGGGGTGTCTTGCAATTTGGCTTTTG
>CAXFTV010000429.1:0-4314 GCA_964005845.1 uncultured bacterium | reverse complement strand
GGGAGATCGGGCGGGTGGAGATCGTCGACGAATTCGGCGAAGATGTGTTGCGCGAAGGGGTCGACTACATTCAGGAGCACTACGGATAGGTCTGGGATAAGTGCAGTGTGGTCGAAGCTTTTTGGCGGTATCCCGGTTCCTGGTTGGCCGGTGCCGCAGGGTTTGGGAGACTGTTTTTTTCTGCTCGCTGCTTGAATATTCGCACCGAAGGAAAATGCGGTAGACACGCCGGCTTTAAGACCGGGTGGAGGTTTTTCCAACCGGCGTTTTATGGGATAAGAGTGCTCCAACTGGTCTTAAATGCCAGTCGCAAACATCCCGTTCAGCCGCCCGCCGATAACGTGGAAAGCCGAGATTTAAAATATGCTGGATAAAAAGACAAACAAAGTACACCTGGTCAGCCTCGGCTGTCCCAAGAATACGGTAGACACCGAGAAAATGCAGGGGCTTTTGAAGGGCAACGCCTACGAGCTTACCAGCGATCCCCACGAGGCGGATGTAGTGGTAGTGAATACTTGCGGTTTCATCGGTCCGGCCAAAGAAGAGTCTATCGACGCCATCATGCAGGCTCACAGACTCAAGGACGAGGGCCGTTGCGAAGGCGTGATCGTTACCGGCTGTCTGGCACAGCGCTACCAGGAGGAACTCAAAAGCGAATTAATCGAGGCGGAAAAAATACTTACTATCGAGCAGGAAAACGATATCGTTCAGCACGTGGACGAGATCCTGGGCACTACCCGGACCAATTATCTCCAAAGTCTGCCCAGGGATATGTTGACACCCGGCCACTGGGCCTATTTGCGCATCTCCGACGGCTGTGACCACAAGTGCGCCTTCTGTGCCATTCCCGCGATCAGAGGTCGGCATAAGAGCGAACCCATCGAAGTACTGGTGGCGGAGGCCGAGCGCCTGGCCGCCAGCGGGGTGCGCGAACTGGTGCTTATCTCCCAGGACTCGGTGCGCTATGGCGCCGATCTCTACGGCCGTGCCCGGCTGGTGCCCCTGATGCAGCAGCTAGCTGAAATCGAAGGTATCGACTGGCTGCGCCTGATGTACACTTACCCGGCGTTCTGGACTGAGGAAATGATCGAATTCTATGCCGCCAACGAGAAGGTTTGCGCCTACATAGACATGCCCTTGCAGCATATCTCCGACCCGGTATTACAGCGCATGAAACGCGCTACCACCAAAGAAAAAACCCTGGATCTGCTAGCACGGCTGCGGCAGCGCATTCCCGGCGTGGGGCTACGCTCCTCATTTATCGCGGGTTTTCCCGGCGAGACCGAGGAGCAGTTCGCGGAATTGCTGGAGTTTGTCGAAACGATTCGTTTCGACTACGTCACCGGTTTTGTTTATTCACCCGAGCAGGGTACCTCGGCTTATGCGCTGGATGGCGAGGTAGACGAAGAAGTTGCCGAAGAGCGCTATAGCCGCCTGAGTCAGCTGCAGGAGCGAATCTCAGCAGAGCTCAACGACGAGTTGATCGGCACCCGTCAGGTCGTGCTGGTGGACGAAGAAGATGGGGAGGGCGGCTACTGTGCCCGCATGGAGCGGGATGCACCCGAAATCGACGGTCAGGTCCTGATCGATGCGGGAGCAGCTGAGGTGGGGAAATTCGTCGAGGTAGAAATTACCGGAGCCTACGCGTATGAGCTAAACGCCCGGGCAACGGGGATGCCATATTGAGGAATCCATTGATGAATCAAAAAAAGAAACGTCCTGCAAAGATCGAACTGGATGGTGAGCGGGGTGAACTGGTCATTGTCTGGAAGGGCGGTGGCGAGAGTCGCCATGCGCTGGTAGAACTGCGCCAGAACTGTCCCTGCGCCATGTGTCGGGATCAGCGCGCCCAGGGCGATGTGCAGGAAGGAGAGCTGACACTGCTCGAGGGGGAGGCGGCCACGGCCACGGCGGCAGCACGTGATTTCGTCAATGTGGGGCGCTATGGAATTCGCATCATCTGGGCGGACGGCCACGACACCGGTATCTACACCTTCGAGGCGTTGCGGGAACGGGACGAAGAGGTGGGGTAAAGTTTCCAACGAGTTCGTCAGATATCCAGTACTTCCACGCCACTAGGGTGAAACTGCTATTTGTTCAAGCCGCAGCTCTGGCGGCGGATTGCTCCAGGCGTCCGTGCGGCCGGTGCGCGACCCACAGCTCCAGCACCAGCAGAATCAGGGCCAATACCAGGCATTCGCGCCAGAACTCGCGGCCGTAGCGCCGGCCCAGGATTTCCGCGCGCAAATTGTCCCCCGGCTGAATAAAATGGGTGCGCTCCGCCCCGAAAATCTGCTGCAGGTGGTCTCGGTCGACCGCTGTCATTACTGACTCGCGGGTGTCGAGATTCACCGGGAAGGTATCCACTACCGTCCCATCTTTGAGCAGGCGCCAAAGCCCCGATTCGTCCACCTGGGGAATCTTCCAAAAATAGCGGTCCTCGACCAGTTCGGGCGATATGAGCAGGCGATTGCCGCCCGGACTTTCCGCTTTAATAGTGCTTTCGATGGGAATGTCGTCCAGGTAGCGGTGTACCGCTTGCCCCACCTGGTAGCTGGCACGGTGATCCGGGGGCAGACTCAGGTGGCGGGTGAGCCGGTGCAGCAGAGGGACAAAGAGACCCTTTATCGGCAGATCGTTCCAATGCGGAGAAAGAGGGGTGGCAAAAAGCACGGTGCGGCCGCGCTCCTTCCAGGCCTGAGCCAGGGCCGGGTGGCCGTCTGCGAAATAGACCAGTGGTTGCAAGTTGTTTTTGGGCCTTAGCTCAAAGGAGGCGTAAAAATGTGGCTGGTCTTCGGGCTTTTGCCGCAAGAGTCCCTGCAAGAGCGGGTGGTGCGGTCTGTCCGGGTCCAGAAGCTGGAAGGCCGTCTTGTCTGCTGGATTGCCCAGGACTTCTTTGAAAAGGACCGGTGCCAGCCCGGGAAGCAGGTTGCGGTTGTAGTAATTCAGCTCGGACTGGGGAGAGGGAAAGACGATCAGACCGCCACCTGCGGCGACGAACTCATGCAGAAGAGCCGTTTTTGCGGCATTGAGTCGCTGCAGATTGCACAACAGGAGAACGTGGACCCCTCGCAGCGCATCAGCGTCCAGGTCATCGAGGAAGCCAGATCTGACGTTCAGGGTGGGGTCGGACAGCGCCGCGGTGGTGAGGGCGCGGCGCGGAAAGTAAATATCGGATGGCTTATTGCCCAGTATCAGCAGATTTATTGCTTCCGGTATGTAGAAGGCAAAGTAGCGGCGGTTGTCCAGCGTCAGGTCGTCGTCATCGATTTCGACGTAGCCGCTCAGGTGTCCGGCGCGGCGCGGCGTAGCTTTGAGCTCGACCTGGACCTGTTCTCCAGGCCCCGGATTTACTTCCTGCCGACTTACCCGCTCATCGTCGATATATAGATCTAGAAAGATGCCCTTAGCACTCTGAGCGGAGCTATTGGTAAGGTCGACCCGCACTGTGAGTTTGTTGCCCGTGGCCGGCATCCAGCTGGCGATGCGCACGTCATCGATGTGGATGTTGGCCCTTTCGGTGATTTCTGGAGTCGCGATATAGAGCGTGGTATTCGGCAGCCAGTCCCGCAGGTTGACCACTTCCGACCAATTGTGTTGGGCTAGATCGGTAAACAAGAAAATTTCGCGGTTAGATTGCTGCTTTTCTTCCAGATAGCGGGCGGCGTTCTGCAGCGCTTTTCCAAGGTCGGTGGATTCTTCGGTGGGGCGCAGTTCTCTTACCTGTTCCTGAAGAGATATTTTATCGCCGACGGTGTTTTCCAGTGGAGTTGGGCTGCTGGCGAAGGGAATCAAGAGCACTTCGTCGCGGTTTTCGAATAGCTCCAGGGTCGCCAATACCTGTGTCTGCAATTGCTCGAATAATCGCCCCGCGGGCAGGTGATAGGTAGTGCTGTAGGAACGGTCGAACAGGAAAGCGGCAGCGGCAGGTACACTGCTGCCGCCCCAGCCACTGGCATCGTCCTGGAAGGCCGGTCGCGCAAAGGCGGTGGCAATGAGCAGGATGATCAGGGTGCGCAGCAGCAGGACCAGCCACTGGCGCAGCTGCACGCGGCGCATGCGGCTGTGGTGCAGGCGCCGCAAAAACTCCAGATTGCTGAAGGGCAAGGGGCGGGTATTGCCCCGATGTAGGAGGTGTATGGCGAGGGGAATGACCGCAGCCGCCAGCCCCACGAGCATGATGGGATTGAGAAAGTGCAAAGTCCGGGGTGAGCCAGTCTAGCTAGAGGGGTTGTTTTGTTCTTCTAATTCAATTGCGCCCAGCAAGTCTGCCGCGGTGGGTGCCGCAATCAATTTCTTTTTAAAATCGTCGTT
>CAXFTV010000428.1:0-17199 GCA_964005845.1 uncultured bacterium | reverse complement strand
CTAAGAATTATAGGCTTATATTTGCATTTAGACCGGCCAGTACATTAAATTGAATTGGTAGCTATAGGCCGCTGGCAAAAGATAAAGGAGTGGAGTCGATGGCATCGAACGCGGGCAATATCCTGGTCAAGGTGATAGGTAAGATAGATATTTTCAAGGGTTTACATCCTTTGCAGGTAAAGCGTGTTCTGCGTATGGCGTCACACAAGACCTACAAAGCCGGATTCCAACTCTGCGTCAACGACGCGCCCAGCGATTCGATGTTTATCCTGGTGACCGGAGAACTGGTCGTCGTAACCGGAGATGGCACCCAGGTGGCGACGATTTTTCCGGTGACGACTGTGGGTGAGATGGGCGTCATAACCGGAGAGAGGCGCTCGGCTACCGTCGAAGTGAGCCGCCCGAGTCATATATTCGTCATTGCCAAGCGCAATTTTGATCGCTATTTAAGCGAAGACGCCGAAGTTCGGGCTACGATCTACAAGAATATCATCGATGCCCTTTCTGCCAAACTGGACAATAGCAATAAACGGCTAAGCGATTTACAAAGGGAACTCGCCAGCGTCCCGCGCGACTTCGCCGCTACGTGAGCCGCCCTCCGTCTATTCCTTCCAACCGGGGAAACTCTCCATATCAGGTTCAAGCGCCAAGCCGCGATCCTGGTCGAAGTGCACATCGATAGAATGGGCGTGATAGTCCTGATTGCCGCGCGCGGTCAGATAGACCTCCTCGCCGCGCAGACACACCGGCATTGTGTGCCAGACCTCCAGGTTCATGCAAATCCCGGTGTGACCATCCGAGTAAAAAGCGCGCAGATCTCCAGGTTCGATCATCGCCTGGACCGGAGCGACGAAAAAGACCGTCGGGCAGTGCCGGCTCGGATAGAAAGACTGACCCGCGTCGTCATGGCAGGCGAAATGCGCCCGCACCCGACCTTCGGACAAGTCGAGTTTTTCCGCTCTCAGGTCGTTGGGATGCGACCGCACCGCATAGGCGTTTTCGGTCAGCGCACCCACCGCGACCTCGGGTTTTAGTTCATCGAAGGTCGAAATGACCTGACCAAATGGAGCAAAAGTTTCGGGCTCCAGGTTTTCGACCTCGACTTTGAGAATTTCCAGCATCGGATGCCCTCCATTGAAAAGCCAGCGGCATAGCTACGCTTCACGCGCATAGAATCGCGCCCTGCTAAGCAGTTAGGCCTGGGAATCATAAAAGCAGTTTTGCACCGGCGAGTTAAAATAATAACTCTTTCACCCTTTTTCGGGCAACCAGCTGCGCCGCATCTGCGGCAAATCGTTTAATTGCTCCTCGGCGGATTTCGCAGGGGCCTTCCTGTGAAAGAAGCCATTGGGAAATTGCAGGTCCAGACGCATTGACCGGAGCAATCCTTCCACCCTTTCAATACTGTCCTCGGCGAAAGGCATAGCGCATCTCGCCGGTCAATAGTTGCCGCTGTTCAGGTGTCACCTGTTGCAGCAGTTCGTCCGGCGGATCGTAACGCTTCCAGGTCTGCATGAACGGAGCCGTATAGCCATAGACCAGACTATAGCGCGGTAGAGCACCGGCTTTGAGTATGGGAGCGGCATGGATCAAAGTTTCGCTCAAAACCAGCATATCACCCGCCCTCGTCTCGAGCTGATGCGCCAGCGTATCATCCATAAATTCGCGCAGGGTCTGTGTCGGGAGATCCATGCGGTGGCTTCCGGGTATGACCCAGGTCCCTGCGCCCGGACCGTTGTCGGTCAGATAGATGAATGCTTTGGTGAATAGACTGTGGTAGTGGCCGCCGGCTTCGAAGCTGCCGAAATTCGGTGCGATACCGCGGTGCCATTGCTGGTCCTGGACCGCTAGCGCTGCGTCGCCCGCCGCGGCGTCCGGATCCGGATAGTTGATCAAAAACTGATGCTCTTCCAAACGCACCGGACCGCCGACTGCATCCTCGATGAGGGACAGGATCTGCGGGTGCGACGCGGTTTCCAGCAGATGGGGGTGGTACCAGGCGCAGCGAGACAGCACATTCAAGGTGGGCGTTTTCGGGTAGCCGTCATGCTTGTATAGGCAGGTATCATCGGCGTCCATCCGCTCGGCCAATGCGATAAGGCGCTGGTACTCTTCCGCACTGAAGACGCTTTTCAGCAGCACATAGCCGTTGACATCATAGAAGTAGCGTTGTGCGGGCGTTAAGCGAGCCCTCTTGCCATCTTGCACTTGTGCTCCAGCCATTTATCACTCCTTTCAGCTGACAATTGCAGCGATAGAATATAAATCAAGCATTGAAAGAGGCCGGCTTCGAGGACGCACCAGGTGTGCCTTCCAGGTGCGTCCGGCGGTGGCCTCAATGCCATAAACGACAGCAGATGAACGTTCTTTGTACTCGTAGGCACGCATCCTGCGCCCAGGTGCTCCTGGACCCCAAACAGCTTGAAGAACATGTCCAATAGGGTGGGCCAGGCTATTGTCGCCGCCAGCTGTCAAATCGGAAGCCTCCGGCTATTAATTGAACACATGCAGGGCAGTCGCACAAGCCGGGGCAGGGGGATTGAAAACACCCGGCGCCCCTTTCCCTCTCTTGCTTAGCATGCTTCCCCGTCCTATCTTGAGAAGCCGTCTAAAAACTCCAAAATTCGACGCCAACGACGGGCCCCTCTTTGCCGCTGCTGGGCGCGATTTTTTTATGGACATCCGTGGCGAGGGCCCTGGATATCGTGCCCGAAAATGCCCTTCGGGTCGAGGGCTTTGCCGCAGGCGAACTGCAGTAGCCCGGGTGAATTGGGACTGCAGCACGGATTGCAGACCTCCGGCAGGCGCGGCAGGCGGCGCTATCCAGAGCGGAGACGCGGCCCCATAACGCCGCCCAGATTTGTCGTTGATCGCTGCACGCGCAGGTCGATAAACCCGATCCTCTGGGGCTCCTATACCCATTGTAAAGGGTGAAAATCATTCAACTCTACTACGAGGTAATCATGCCCCGCAACGGCTATGGACACATGGTGCTCGACGACTATGTCGCACAGGTGCGCGCCATCAATAGCGAACGCGCAAAACGCCTGGCTTCGATCCGCACGCGCAAAGAGGCACTGGCCTATCAAGACCAGGTATGTGCGGCCATCGACAAAGCCTATCGCCCCTGGCCGCGCAAAACCCCGCTCAACGCCCGTATTGTAGGCACCGTAGAAGGGCGACATTATCGCATCGAAAAACTCGTCTTCGAAAGCCGTCCCAACTGCCTGGTGACGGCGCACCTCTACATTCCCAACCAGCTCAATGGGCCTGCTCCAGGCGTGATTGGCTCTTGCGGACACGACGCCAAAGGCAAAAACTCGGCCACTTATCAGGCCTTTTGCCAGCGCCTCGCCCGCAATGGCTTTGTGACTTTGATCTACGATCCCTTCAACCAGGGCGAACGCGACCAATATTACAAACTCCGCAAGCGCGAATCCGTTCGCTCATCAACACACGCTCACAATATGATGGGCAAACAACTCGAGCTCGTGGGTGAATGGTTTGGCGCTTGGCGCACCTGGGATGGGATTCGCGCGCTCGATTATCTCCTCAGCCGCCCCGAAATCGATCCCGCGCGCATAGGTCTTACCGGCAACTCCGGCGGCGGCACAATGACCAGCTGGATCTGGCCTGTCGAAAGGCGTTTTACCATGGCCGCACCCAGCTGCTTTGTCACCACCTTTGCCGCCAATTTGGAAAACGAACTGCCTGCCGACTCCGAGCAATATCCGCCCGGCGCCATACGCGCAGGGCTCGACATGGCCGATTTTTTCATTGCCCGCGCCCCGGCTCCCCTTATCCTGCTCGGCCAGACCTATTGTTATTTCGATCGGCGCGGCTTAAAACAAGCCTATGGCGATGTGCGCCGTTTCTACGATCTGATCGGTGCCCCGGCTTGTGCAACCGACCTCTTCATTGGCCCCGAGGGCCATGGCTATTCCCATCACAATCAAGAAGCAATGGTTCGGTTTTTTGCCCGCCATGCCAGACGACCAAAAGTCACGCGAGTGCGCAAAACCGAAGATCCTGGCACTCAAATCCTGAACGTCACCCCCACAGGCGAAGTCGTGCCCGCAGGGTCTACCCCGATCTACGACCTCATCGCGCAAAAGGCCGATGCCCTTGCCGCCAAGCGCAAAAAGCTGAGCAACGCTCAGCTGATAAACCGGGTAAACGCGCTACTCAACCTCTCGCCCAAACGCGCTATTCCCCACGTTCGCTGGCTTCGCGGCACCAGCGAAGACGGCATTCGCCTGGCGCGATTTGCCGTCGAAACAGAAAACGACATACGCGCCATCATGCGCAAACGACCCCTCGAATCGGCGCATTCTCACAGCCTCGATGTCGAGCGCGAAGTCCACCTCTACTTGCCCCATGTCTCAGCCGAAGCAGACCTGAGCGAAGAGCCGCTGGCAACAAAACTCAAAAAACAATATCCCCTTTACGCACTTGATGTACGCGGTCTGGGCGAGTCTATAGCCGATGATGAACGCGATTTTTTCCATCCCTACGGCAATGACTACATGGCCAATGGTTACGAGCTGCTGCTCGGCCGCAGTTTCCTCGGACGCCGCGTACACGACGTTTTATCCACCCTGGATTTGCTCACCGCCGAAGGCGCAAAGAAAATTCACCTGTACGGCCGTGGGCAGGGGGCCATTCACGCGCTTTTTGCCGGTTTTCTACACCCCCAAATTGCCAAAGTCACACTCAAAAACGGCCCCTTGTCCTATCACAGCTGGACGCAGACGCCGCTCGTGAGCTGGCCCTCATCCAGCCAGCCCCGAGGCGTGCTTGCCGCATTTGACCTGCCCGATCTCATACGTGCCCTGGGCAAAAAACTCACCCTCATTCAGCCCTGGGGGGCCGATATGGCACCGCTCAGGGGCAAAAAACTTGCCCAAACACTTCGCGAAGTCGGCTTATCGCATACCCTCATCAAAGCTTAGAAGTCGTCTCAAAACCCCAATCTGGGCTGCGCGCGGCTGCAATTGGCGTATACGGCGTTGCCCTCAGTCGCTATATTTAGTCAATATGGCTCCTGCGGGCGCCTTGCCTATGCCGATTGCACTCGCGCTCGGGCCGCAGCGCGAATTTTAAGACGGCTTCTTAGATCAAGCGCGCTAAAAACCCGGGCATCACAATGACAACAAGCGCTGTTCCAGCAGCAGTTCTCCGAACGCCATGGGAAAAAATATTGCCACTAACCATACGGAGAATATGGAATTGCCTTACAAATGAGAGAGCTAAATGAGTGACAAAAAAAATCAGAAGTTTTTTGGAGTAAATGATTCTCTCTGGGGCCACAAATGGGGGTATAGAGACTCCCAGTTTGTGATAAATGATGATAGATCAGTAACATTTACTGGGAATAGATACGAAGGTATTTCCGGAGAAAAACTACCTTATCTAGTTCCCTTTGTAGCAAAGGTTTTAGATACTGATATCGAAGTCGAACCATATTTTAAAGAAGTTGAAGAAAAACATATTGTAGAGCGCAAGGTCAATCAACCCTTTATGGACGAACTTGGGTCTACATTCAATAGTGCCCAATATACATTTAATGATAGTGAGCGCATACTGCATAGTCATGGTCAGAACTCTCCAGACGAAGTATTCAAAGTTTTATATGACAAGCTAGAGAAATTCACTGACCTAGTCTTTTATATTGAATCTCAAGGAGATGTTGAAAAATTAATTGATTTAGCCAAAAAACATAATGTCTGTCTGGTCCCTTTTGGAGGTGGCACCAATGTTACAAACGCGCTTCAGCTTCCCAAAAAAGAAGACAGAATGATTGTGTCCGTTGATACCAGAAGGATGAATAAGATCGAATCTATAGATAAAGAAAACTTATTGATCACCGTTCAGGCGGGTATCACGGGCAGAAGCTTAGAAAAACAGCTTCAAAAAGAAGGATATACAGTTGGTCATGAACCTGACAGTATTGAACTATCAACAGTAGGAGGCTGGATATCTACGAACGCTGCTGGAATGAAAAAAAATCGTTATGGAAATATTGAAGATATTGTCCAAAACGTGACAATGATCACTCCTAGTGGATCCATTAATCAGATTGAGCCGCTTGTACGATCATCTATAGGTATCAAAACCCAAAGTTTATTATTCGGATCCGAAGGAAATATAGGAATCATAACAAAGGCAACACTTAGGATGCACAAGCTTCCGGAGTGTTCAGAATATGAATCAGTGGTCCTTAAGGACTGGGACACCGGCTTAAAATTCATGTATGAACTTGCCCACGCTAGCTCAGTTCCAGCGAGTGCAAGAATGCTTGACAGTCTTCACTATCAATTCGGGAGTGCACTCAAACCAGAAAAAGATCGTTTCGCTAAAATAGTGAGCAAAATAAAAAAATTAATTTTCAAAATAAAAGGATTTGACACTGAGAACTTTGTAGCCGCTGTTTTTAAGCTAGAAGGTTCATATTCAGAGGTAAAATATCAAAGAAAAAGTATAAAAAAACTAGCTAAAAAATATAAAGGTCTTATTGGTGGCGGGGAAGAGGGTAAAATTGGTTATAATATCACTATGGTCATAGCTTACATAAGAGAATTTTTTGTTCCACAGGGTATACTTGGTGAGACCTTAGAGACAGCCGTGCCATGGTCAAAAATTAATCAGGTAAAAGATGAGGCAAATAAACTCCTGAAAGAGCTACATAAAAAATATAACCTTCCTGGAAAACCATTTTTTTGTTCTAGAGTTTCAAAAGTATATCACACTGGTATTTGCATGTATAATACCATGGGTATAAATGTAAGAGGAATCGAAAATCCTGAAGAGGTTTTCAGTAAAATTGAACACTCTCTTAGAGAATGTTTTATTAAAAATGGAGGCTCTATCTCACACCATCATGGAGTAGGGAAATTAAGGAAAGATTTTATGTCCGAGACAATCTCTGATGGAAGTATGCAGATGATACAAAGCATCAAAAAGTCTCAGGATCCTGATAATATTTTTGGTATCAATAATAATATAGTTTCGGACTAATTTAGCCTAGAATATGAATCTAGCAGGAACAGTCTGTGTCATTGCCGGAGCATCTCAGGTATTGGTAAGTCTCTTTCAATCAAAATAGCGTCTAAGCGAGCATCTGTCGTACTTGCGGCAAGGATGAATTCCAAGCTTGAATCGAGATTGCGAATGAGATCAAGCAAAATAGAGGAGAAATGTGTAGGAATTATAAAGTCCCTTTTTGCGGGTCCAATCAAGCGATATAGTTCACCTTGGAGCGGGCTCGTCTTGGGGTATGCCTCACCTCGCTTTACTACGACTTGTGGCCGTGTAGATCAAGGGCGACCGGCGTTGATCTGCGCGGGCCGGGCCCTGCTCTGGGCCCTCTCCTGCTACTTCGCCGCTCGACCCATGCACCTGTCGAGCCAGCCACTGCCCGACCTGAGTGACCGACCATGAAACGCACCCGCAATCTCCTCATTTTCCTCTTCCTCCTCGCCGTCTTCATGGGGGCGGGACCGGGCCTGCGCCTGATCAACCCCGACCCACTAGATCCCGACGCCGCCTTCACCGCGCTCGGACTTCCCGTGATCTACCTCTGGGGCCTCTCCTGGTACGCAGTGCAATTCGCGGTCATTCTCTACGCTTATCTCTACTGCTGGCGGGAGGAAGACGATGCCTGAATCAACGGGTCTGGGCTCTGTGCCCTATGTGGTCCTCGGACTCTACCTCTGCGTCCTGCTCTGCTTCGGCATTCAGGGCTTTCGCCGCCGCCAGGGCGAGAGTACAGAAGATTATTATCTAGCGGGCCGGGCGCAGGGCTGGGTCGTTTCCTCCCTGACCATCATGGCCACCTTCTTCAGTTCTTTCGCCCTGTTGGGCGCGCCCGGCATGGTCTACCGCGACGGCGTGGTCTTCGCCCTCTTCAGCCTCAATGTCCCCGTCGCTGGTGCCGCCATCTACCTGCTGGGCGCACGGATCCGCAAAATCGGCCGCGAACACGGCTATCTAACTCCTGCGGCCATGATCGCCGACCACTACCGGAGTCGCCTGGGGCTGCGCCTGCTCGTCACCCTCGTCGGGCTGCTCTATGCCGTACCCTATGTCGTCATGCAGATTCAGGCCGGCGGCATCCTCTCGCAACAGCTCTTTCCCGGTCGCGATTCTTTTGAAATCGGCGCGTCAATGCTGGCATTGATTACCATGATCTACATCATGATCGGCGGCATGCGCTCGGTGGCCTGGACCGATGTGGTGCAGGGCGGGCTGCTGGTCGGTGGCATGTTGCTGGCAGGTGCAGCCACGATCTGGGTCCTGGGCGGCCCTGGCCCCTTCTTCGCAGCCGTAGCCCAACTCCCCCCGCGCTCGCTCTCGGCTCCAGGCACCTCCGGCCGCTGGACCCCGGAGATTCTCTTTACCGCCTCGCTCTTCGCCTCGCTCGGCTCGATGATACAGCCGGCGCAGTGGATGCGCTTCTACGCAGCGCGCTCGGCAGCGGTATTGCGCCGCAGCGCGCTAATTTTCGCAGCGGTACTCACGCTCTGCTTCTTTTTTGGGGTCATGCTGGTCGGTTTAGGCGGCCAGGTGCTCTATCCGCTGACCGATGCGAGCGGCGCCTACCTGGTCGACGACGCCGGCCAGGTTCTACCGCATCCGGCCGTTGGACGGACGGCCGGCGAATTCGACCAGATCCTGGTCGTGGTACTGAAAAACCACCTGCCCGAACTGCTCGGATCTTTCGGCGCGATCCTGGCCGCACTGGTGCTGGTTGCCATTATGGCCGCGGCGATGAGCACCGCCGATTCCAACCTGCACGCACTCAGCGCCCTGATCACTCAGGACATCTACCAGCCCTTTGTCCGCCCTCGGGCCTCGCAGCGCGAGCGTACCTGGGTCGGCCGCCTGATCATCGCAATCGTCACCGCCCTGGCCCTGCTGCTGGTGCTCGTCGGCCGCCAGTCGGAGCACAACCCCCTGGCTATGATCGTCGTGCTCGGACTCCTGGCCATCGCCTTCTCGACTCAACTGCTGCCGCTGACGATCGATATGCTCTACCTGCGCCGGGGCACACGGCAGGGTGCCAGCGCCGGTCTCTGCGTCGGGATCGCAACGATTTTCCTCCTCAGTCCCTTTTTCCCAATGCTGGCCGGCAACACATTTGCCGATCTGCTCGGACAGGCTCGGACCATGATCGACACCTGCGCCTGGGGGCTTTGCTTGAATACCCTGACCTTCGCCGTCGTCAGCTATTTCACCCGCTCTAAGAAGCCGTCTTAAAATTCGCTCTGCGGCCCGAGCACGGCTGCAATGAGCGTAGGCAAGGCGCTCGAAGGCTAGATATGGCGACTGAGGGCAACGCCTTATACGCCAATTGCAGCCGCGCGAAGCCCAGATTGGCGTTTTGAGACGACTTCTAAAGCCGCTGCCCAAACGCCAGAATAAACTGGAGGACGGGCTTTGAATTTCCTATACTTACCCCTGCGCCTGATGCAGCGGAGCGGCGGATGAATCCGGAAACCAAGGAGTGCATACGCGATGAATGAGATGGCAAGCAGCGAAAAAGTCGGCGCCAATGTGAGCAAGAGTACCTACATAGAAAGCGATGGACTGCATGCGTTTTATGCAGGGGGGCAGACATACGCGGGCGCGAGCGGTGAAAAGATGATCGAAACAGTTACTTCTGAAGTCCTCCACTGGGTCACGCATGAAAATGGAAGCACAACCCTCGATGCCTGTTACGATGGAACCTGGCTGCGGATATCCGAAGACAACGGCTCGAGCTGGACCGACTCTGGGCCCAAGGTGCGTTTTGATACCGAAAAAACTGCAGAGCAAATGATGCCCTCGGGCTTCAGCCTGGATGAGAAAAATGACATCCTGATACGTTTCTATCGGGGCCAGAAGGCCGACAAGAGTTGCTACGGCTACATCAATCAAGGAGCGTACCGAGCGTTCTACAGCATATCCAGAGACCGGGGAGCAACATGGAGCGAGCCCGTCCAGATCATAGATCGACGGCAAGGCTATGATGCCCTTTTCTGGGGTCCGGGTTTCGAATACGGACAGCGGGGCGCCATTCTGGGCGGCGACCACTGCATCTGGTTGGCAGACGGGTCCGTGCTGGCGCCTTTCACAGAGTATGAAAGATTGGACGGATCCAAACCCTGGTACTTCCGGGTCATCTGTGCAAGGGGATATTGGAAGGAGGATATGAGCGGCCTCGATTGGGAGTTCGGCAATTTTTTCGAGGTTGGCCTGGACAAAGCCACCTCCGGATGCTGCGAGCCCGCGCTTACTGCACTCGGAGGCAGCAGGTTGTTCCTCACCACGCGCTGTCAGGGCGGTGAGGAACAGGGCCTTTATTCCACCCGGTATTCCGCTGTTTCGGAGGACGGGGGAATGACCTGGACGGCGCCCGAAGCGATGGTTTATGACGACGGGTCCCCGGTTTGGACTCCCGCCTCCGCTGCGGCATTTTATGAATCGTCAAAAACAGGCAAGACTTACTGGATAGCCAATATCCTGGACGGACCTGTCTGCGGACAGACGCCTCGATATCCGCTGAACCTGGCTGAATTCGACCCGGACAAAACGTGCATTGTGAAAAACTCGATCCGACTCATACAGGACAAACCGGACGATGCACATGAACTGGCGAGGTATACCAACTTCGGGCAGTACGAAGATAGAAGAACGGGCAACCTCGTCATAACCCTTCCCGAACAGTACCGGAGCATGGGCTGGGACGACATGAAAAAGCCGGAAGATTTTTCCGCAGATTGTGTTAAATACACAGTTGAGATTGAGACCTAGAACGCTTAACCGGATCGTTATGGCGCAAAATAGGTGGGAGCCAGCTCCTGCCGACGACAATTTGGTCAACGTTTTTTACCCCTATTTCAGACGAGGTATACAGTGCGACTGCTCATCCTTTCTTCGTTCGTTTTCACCTTCATCCTGGTCGCACTCAGCGACGGCGTTTCCGCCCGAGAATACCCCATCGGCTGGCGCAGCTATGGCGCGGGGCGCTACCTCGAGGCCGACCCACCCATCAAGTGGTCGTCGAGTCATAACGTCGCGTGGAAGACGGCGATGCCGTCGTGGTCGAACGCGTCCCCGGTGCTGCCGAGCGACTCGCTGATGATCGTGTGCAGCGAACCGGATCAGGTCCTCGGCATCGATCCCCGCACCGGGAGCATCGCGTGGCAGCAGTCGCTCGGCGACGTGAGTTCGGCGGAGCCCGTTGGCACACACGGGTCCAACGGCTATACATCGCACACGCCGCTAAGCGATGGCCGGCGCATCTACACGGTGTTCGGGTCGGGCGTGGTCGCGGCCCACACGCCGGAGGGCAAGCGGGTGTGGGCGCGCGTCGTGGAGCGGCCCCAGCATGGCTGGGGTCACAGCGCATCGCCGGCAATGGGCGGCGGGCGGCTGATTGTGCATATCACCGACCTCATTGCGCTGGACCCGGCGACCGGCGACGAAGTGTGGCGGCGCGCTTCGCAGGAAAAGTTCGGCTCCCCGGTGGTAGCGCGGGTCGGCGGCAAGGATATCGTCATCACGCCGGTAGGTGACGTGTTCCGCGCGGCGGATGGAAAGCCTCTGGCGCAGGGGATTGGCAAACTGGAATATGCCACGCCGGTAATCCAGGACGGCATCGTGTACTTTATCGAGAAAAAGGCAACGGCGGTCAAATTGCCCGACGAGATAGGCGGCGCGTATGAGACCTTATGGACCGCGCGGGTGCAGGGATCGCGACACTATTCGTCGCCGGTGATTCACGAGGGTTTGATCTACGCCATTTCGCGCGAGGAAAAGTTCTCGATTCTGGACGCGAAAACAGGCGCGCCAGTTTTTGCAAAGGATCTCGACCTCGGCGCGGAAACCAACAGCGCCTACACCTCAATCACGCTGGCCGGTGGTAAGCTGTTCATCGGCGCCGAGAGCGGTACAACGGTGGTGATAGAGCCGGGCAAGACCTACCGGGAGATCGGGCGAAATGCGGTCGAAGGATTCCGCTCCTCGCCCGTATTCGCCGGCAAGCGGATGTATCTGCGCGCCTTCGACCATCTCTACTGCTTCGAGCAGCGGTGAACCGCAATTCCCAGCGAAGGGGTGGCGATGCCCTTGCCGGCCACTGCGCCCGCCTCGGCGGCAGCGGCGGACTATGCAAAAAAGGCGAGCCCCTCATTGCCGTCCGCGCGGGAATATCAACGCAAAAGACACTATTTCGCCCCACTGTGGCAACTCGCCCGCCGCTGGAAAAATCGGGAGTGTAGAAAGATGTTTTACAACGCAAAAGACGACGACATGCCCCCGGGCCTGTTGAACAGCTGCGATGTCCCCAGGTCCATCTTCTGGGTATCCACACAGAGCCGCGAAGGCGTCATCAACCTGGCGCCGTACAGTTTTTCCTCGGCCGTGGCCTACAAACCGCCCCAGGTCATGTTTTCGCTCACCGGATTGAGGCAGAACGGGAGAGAAGCCGATTCCCTCGCCAACATTCGGGAAACCCGGGAGTTCGTTGTCAACTTTTCCCCTTATGCGCTCAGAAACGAAATGAACCAGACCTGTGCACCGGTCGCGCCGGAAGTTGACGAAATGGCGCTTGCCGGTCTCGAACCTGTGCCCTCCACCCTGGTCGGCCCGCCCGGTGTGAAGGAATCTCCCACCCGCCTGGAGTGCCGCCTGTACGGGATATTCGACTTGCTTGGAGAGCACAACGCGATGGTTGTGGGGGAGGTACTCGGCATTTATATTGCCGACGACATCCTTTCCAACGGCGAGGTGGACTGGCTGAAGTACAGGCCGATTGCCCGCATGGGCCGCAGCGATGGCTATGCGGTCGTTAACGAACTCTTCTTCATGGACCGGCCGGGGTAGGGCAAGGGCTCAGCAGCGGCAGGGAGTAAGCCGGACAAAAAAAGATCCGCCAGGGCAGCCGCTTTGTCCAGGCGAA
The DNA here is from genome assembly GCA_964005845.1 of uncultured bacterium. Lineage (GTDB taxonomy): Bacteria > Latescibacterota > UBA2968 > UBA8231 > UBA8231 > CAXFTV01. The sequence continues at coordinate 4,256 of CAXFTV010000428.1, read as the reverse complement.
GCGGGGGATCTCTCCAGCCATCCCTTCTCGGGCCCATGCCGCCTAGGAGCGGGCACCCAGCGACACCGGCGCACCGCGTTCCGCGGATTCGACGATGGCCAGGCCGACGGCGAGCGCCTCGTGCGCGTCCTGCAGGGTGCACAGCGGTGCCCGCCCCTGCGCAATGCAGGATGCGAAGTGGGCCAGCTCGGCTTCCAGCGCCCCGCTGATGCGTCCGTGCACCTCGGGTGCCAGGTAGGTATCCGGCGCCTCCACCGTCTCTTCCGTCCAGATCCAGGTGGCGTCGCCCGGCTCTTTGATCTGGGCGGTGCCGCTCGTGCCGACGATCTCGAGGCGCACATCGCACCAGTTGAGCTGGCGGTTCGGCACGAACCAGCTCTGCTCGATCACGCCCAGAAGTCCGCTCTCGAAGGTCAGCATTGCCCACCAGGTGTCGGGACGCGCTGGATCGACGATGCCGCGCCCCCGGGCGTAGACCTCTCTCACCTCCTCGGCCGCGATCCACAGCAGCTGGTCGATGGTGTGAATGCCGGGCTGGAGGATGAGGGGATAGAGCTCGAAGCGCGGCTCGTCGAGGATGCCGCGCCAGATGTTCCGGCGTCCATAGAGCGACACGAGCCGGCCGAGACTTCCCTCCACCGCTTTCTGGCGCAACCCGGCACGGCGAACGTCGAAGCGCTCGAGGAAGCCCGGCATGAACACCACATCGCTCGCCCGTGCTGCTTGCGCCAGGGCGTCCATCTCTCGCGGACTGGGTGTGACGAGAATCTCGCAGAAGACGTGTTTGCCCCGCTCCATGGCCGCCAGGGCGATCTCGGTATGTCGGTCGACTTCGGTGACGATGTCCACCGCGTCGATGTCCGGTGCCGCCAGCAGCGCCGCCGGGTCGGTGTAGGGGCGGGGCTCGCCACAGGTGGCGGCGACCTCGCCAACGCGCTCCTCGGAGCGCGAGCAGATGCCAACCAGTTCGACCTGCGGCAGCTGCGCCAGCACCCGCGCGTGCAGGGCCCCGAATCTGCCGAGTCCGATGACGCCCATTCGCAGCGGTTTCACCTTGTGTTACTTCCCTCCGCCACCCGGTGCGGGTCCATCGACTCGCTTTCCAGCTGCCAGATGTCGTGGTAGATGAGGTTGCCGGCGATCTCGCCGCTGAAGCCGCCCAGGAGCCACACCTTCTGCTGCAGCTCGAGCAGGCCGAACTCGTGCCGGATGCCCCACGGCGCCGGGTCGTGGGTACAGATCCAGTCGAGCCCGTGTGTCGAAACCCAGACATCGTTTCGGTTGATGGATCCCGCCGAGGCGCCCCCCATCAGCCACAGCGCCCCCCGATGGGCGATGGCTTTGTGGAATCGCCGCGGCGCCCAGGCGGCCGCCCTCGTGATCGGTTCCCAGTCGAGACCATCGACCGAGCGCCAGACATCGCTGTGATTGTGCTCGCGATCGTGATAGATGCCGCCGCCGAAAAGCCACATGGCGCCGTCGTGGACGAGCACTGGAAACATCGCCCTCGGCCCCCACGGGGCGCGCTCGATGACCCTCTCCCAGACCGCGCCATCGACTGAGCTCCAGACATCGGCGAAGTGGACCCCGTGCTCCCACTCGCTTCCTCCCATCACCCAGATTCTGCCGTCGTGGACCGTGCAGCCAAAGGCGCCGCGCGCGCCCCACGGCGCCGATTCTGTCAGGCGCTCCCAGCGCCGCCCGTCGGTGGAGGCCCAGATATCGGCGAAGGTATGGCGTCCATCGAAACCGCCCATCAGATACATGCGCCCGGCACGGGCCACGCAGCCGGCGAGATTGCGCGCCGACCATGGCGCCTGGTCCATGACGCGTTCCCACCTCCGACCGTCCGCTGAGGACCACACGTCGTTAAGGCGCTGGAACGCACCGGAAGCGTCGCAGTGAAAGCCACCCAGCAGCCAGATCCGGTCGGCGAAGGCGACGGCGCCGGGCGAGTCGCGCGGCGGCCAGGATGCCGATCCGGTGATGAGGGTCCAGCGAGATCTCAAAAGGCATTTCTCCTGGGGGAGAGCAGAGCCGGTCGCGATGATTTTTCAATCCCCTGCTCGTCTGTACACATTTTCCGCGACCCTGTAGAATTACAGAAAAATCGCCATTCAAATTAATCTTATCATCTTTATTGTCAATGATTCACAGATCGGGAAGAGGCGGTTGGGACGGGGCGTTTTTTGTTTCCATAAGGTGATTCAAGAATTTGTACAACACAGGGTTGAGCGAAGTGATAAAACTATCCGCGGCGCGATGTGGGAAAAGAATTTCTCCTGCTGTGATCCCTTCCTCGACGTCCATGGAATCGATGCAGATGCGTACTGCCCATCGACTTTCACGGCGCGATGCGCGTCTTGAAATTTATCCAGGGTTAAAGAGAAGCTCGCCATTTGACTGGATATTGCCCAGGTCTTTTTTTGATAGATAGATGGTATGTCGTTTGCAAGGAGACTCTAAACGGAAATGGCATTTTTCCAATAACTATTAAGGAATATCCGCTTTATGAATATCGCACTTAGTGAAGGGGAACGCTCGGCAGAAGCCCTGTCGTCAGCAAATCTCAGTCGAGCCGCGTCCGCTGTTCGGAATGATGGATACGTGGTGCTCGAAGACATCGTCGCCCACGATCACCTCGACCAGTTGCGCGAGCAAATGGATCGGGATTCGCAGCAGCTGGTTGCCGCCGAACAGTGGAGCGGAGCCGGGGGGCTGCCCGGCCACCTGATGCTGGGGCCGCCGCCCTTTGCGCCCTTTGTCTTTCGCGACATCGTCGCCAATCCCTTCGTGATCCAGCTGAGCCAGGCGCTGCTCGGCGACAGCTTTTTTAACGGACTTTATTGTGGTAATACCAACTGTCCCGGCAGTGTTACACAGCCGCTGCATCGCGATGCGGATCATCTCTGGCCCGATCTCGCGGTTGCGCACCCGGTGGCAAGTCTGGTAGTCAATATCGTCCCACAGGACGCGAGTGATGAGAACGGCAGTACCGAGTTGTGGCCCGGCACCCATCTGGATCCGAGCTTCGGATCCGTAATCGATGCCGAGACGGAAGCCGCGCGCCGGGCCGTCGCCGGGCCGATTCGCGGCGATGCGCGGAAGGGCAGCGTGTTGATTCGGGATATGCGGCTCTGGCACCGGGGCATGCCCAACCAGTCGGATCGTCCGCGCCACATGATCGCCATGATTCACAACATCGGCTGGCTCGCCCGCAGAGGCCCCCTGACCTTTGGACGGGGCTGTGAATCCGCTTTTACCGACAGCACGTTAGACCACAATGTCGTTTTTTCCGATGAACCGATCGACTATGTGGGCCTGAGGACGGGGTAGGTAAAACCGGGAAGCGCTGATACTCTGTAACCAGGCGGGGAAAAAGACATGCTTCACACGTGCGCGATTTCCCGCTCCTGGTATCTCGTCGTCTGCTCGATCATCGTCGCGCCGGGGTAGCGACGATGCGGCCGCGGAAAATAGCGCCGGAAAATCCGCCCTCGGGCCCGCCATGTCAGACCGCCATCCTGGGACACCATGAACCAGACGTTGGTGGCCTCGCACTTGGCCCTCATATGGCCGTACACCGCGACGCCGATGCCGCCGTCCCGCAGGGGAATGGCCGAGGCGCGCAGCCCTGCGGGCGACGGCCATTCCGGAAAGATGGGCTCGATATAGGCGCGGCGGAAGGCGAGGAGAATTATGCCGTCGTCTAGCAGCACACACGATGGTCCCGGTCCACAGTACTGTTGTTTGTCGCGGTAGGCGAGGATATCTTTCACCTTGGTAAGGGTTGCCACCTGGATTGCCTTCTTGTGATGGGCCGGAGAGATGCCGCAAGGGGAGTAGGGTTACATTTGAAACCAATCGAAAAACGGGCTGCGTACAGCCTGCCGTCGCGGCCCGGTCCACGCGGTCTCTCAGGTGGCGGGCCATAGGCCGTAGTCCAAGATCCCCATTGCCGGCCGCAGGTCAGTCTCTGCCAGGCTCCACGGCGCCCAAGTCCCAACCTGCACGTGCGCTAAAGTCGATGCCCGAAAGCCAGAATGAGCTGGAGGAGGGAATTTTTATTTCCTATAATTAAAAACATCCTTGCAAGGTTTGAAAATCATTTTGAGCACGGTTGCTGGGGCCAGCCTGGAGCGGGGCCTTTCGCTACGATCCTGCTTAGACGAAACTCAAAAGCACTTTTTTAGGAAACACCATAAAAACGACATGGAATTAATATTTGGTAAGAAAGTTGTTTTATTTTTAAAGGG
>CAXFTV010000427.1:0-5901 GCA_964005845.1 uncultured bacterium | reverse complement strand
GGGTGGTTTTCCAGCTCTGTGGAACAAGTGGTACGACCCGGCCAAGCCAGTCTTTATTGGCTTCGATATGGCGGCCGGCGGCTGGATCGTGGGGGTTACTATCATAGCTGATTTGGCGCGTTTCTGGCGCAATGCCAAACACGCGGTCGTCGGCATAATGTCGGCCTACGTCGGGCTGGTTACGGCCCAGTACTGGGGCGGGGCTATCGGCGCCGCCCACACCGGTGAGTGGAACCTGTTTCTCATCGCCAGTGGTTTGGGCCTGGGCGTGCTGGCCTGGCTGGCACTTTGGTTTGGCGCTCAGTCCACCGTTCAGGGAGGGACTTACGCCGCGGGACTGGCTTTTTCGGCGCCGCCGATTCCCATGATCCGAAACCAGGAATTGACTCGCAGGCTAGCCACTATAGGGGTGGGCTTAGTCGGTCTAATCGGCAGTTATCTGGGACTGGATAGATTTGCCGTGTGGTGGGTCCAGTTTTTGTCCTGGGTAGTTGGGCCGATCGCCATAACTGTCATTCTCGACTACTGGGCCCTGGCCGAAAAGCGCGAGCAGTACGAGCGTGCCGACGGCGCCGATATGAATGTCAATCCGGCTGCTTTCGTGGCCTGGCTAGTGGGATTTCTGGTCGGGTTTTACGTTGGCGGGAACGAGTTGTTCAGCGGTTTGCTGAGCTCTATGGCCGCTGCCGGGATCGTCTATTTTGTCTGGATGCGCCTGGCTCTTTCACGGGGGACTACCCCAGAAGTGCAATTGTTCGGAAGCCGCAATTAAAGGAGCAAAATATGACGATCCTGGGCTGGCTCACAATAGCTCTCGAGGTAGTGGTGGCGATCTGGGTTGTGCGCCTCATCTGGAAGACCGAAGATTCGCGACCCACAGAGACCATTGTCCCGGCTAATGAAGACGAAGTCGAACTGGTAGGCTAGACGCTTTTTTAAAGGAGAAATACATGCCCTTGCCGCACCTTTTTTCACCCATAAATGTAGGTCCGTTGGAGTTGAAAAACCGCGTCGTGCTGGCGCCCACCGATGTAGGTCTGCACGGACCCAACGGCGAGGTGACCGAGCGCTATATTGATTTTCTGGTCGAGCGCGCCAAGGGCCAGACCGGGTTGCTCATAACCGAGTTTACTTCGGTGTGGCCCGAAAAGCGGGTAATTACCACCTCGGTGTGGGACGATAAGTTTATTCCGGGACTGGCGCGGATGTCGGAGGCGGTGAAAAATGCGGGTTCGAGGATTTTCATGCAAATCGCCGTACTGGGGGGCAAATCCTACGTCGAGCCCTTTGCGCCCTCGCCCGTCGAAAGTGAACTGTACGAACAGGTGCCCAGGGAGATGAGCATCGATGATATCAAGCGCGTAATCGAGGCCTTTGTCAAGGGGGCCGAGCGGGCAAAAAAGGCCGGCTTCGACGGGGTCGAGTATCACTGCGCCCATTCCTATCTGGGCGGGCAGTTCATCTCGCCCCATACCAACAAGCGCGATGATGAGTACGGAGGCGACTTTGAGCGGCGCATGCGCTTTGGTACGGAGATTGTCCAGGGCATTCAGCAGGTCTGCGGCGCGGATTTCCCGATTGGTTTTAAGTTCAGTGCCCACGAGCACCTCCACGGCGGCGTCAACGATCGCTATGACGAAGGGGATAACGATAGGCTCCACCTGCGGGTGGCCAGCCACATGGAGGGCATCGGGGTCGCCTATTTGCACGTGGCTACCACTTCTTCGACCCTGATGAAGGTAAAGGGTTTCGTGGAGTGCACCCACCCTTCGGTGCCGCCCATGTACATTAAACCCAATACCCTGGTGGAGCTGGCCGAAGAAGTAAAAAATAACGGTGCCCGGGTGCCCGTGATGGCCACGGGGGGGATCACCGATCCAGACCACGCCGAGGAAATCATCGCCCAGGGGCGCGCGGATATGGTGGCTCTGGCGCGCACCCTGATTGCCGATGCGCACTGGGCGCGCAAGGGGCAGGCGGGCGAGAATATCACCCCCTGTATCCGCTGCAATTTCTGCCATTCCTTCGTAGTAATGGATCGTGGAGGAATACAATGTACCACCAATCCCATTGTTGGCAGGGAGCAAATCGTTGCCTTCGACAAAAGCGCCCGGCCGCGGAAAGTGGTGGTGGTCGGAGCCGGCCCTGCCGGACTCGAGGCCGGGTTGCGGGCCAGGGAAATGGGGCATGAGGTGGTGGTCTTCGAAAAACAGGACCGCATCGGCGGCGAGATGATTTCGGCCTCCATTCCCAGTTTTAAGTGGGATATTAAACGGTTGTTGCGCTATTACGAGGTCGAGGTGGAAAACGCCGGACTGGAGGTGCACACCGGGACTGCCGTGACGGTGGATCTGCTTAAAGATTACGCCCCAGATGCCGTTATTCTGGCTACTGGCGGGGAGGCTATCATGCCGGAGGTCCCCGGGATAGAGAGCGATTGCGTGCTGCAGGCCATCGACGCCCTGGTGCGCTGGGAAGAGTTGAATATTGGTGCCCGCGTGATGGTGATTGGGGCCGGGCTGGTCGGCTACGAAATGGCGTGGTTCGCCGCCGAACAGGGCCGTTCGGTGAGTATGATCTCGCGCCGGGTCGACGAGGAGGTGGCAAATCTTGAGGAACACGGCACCAATCTGGCCCTGCTGATCAAGGGTACCCGGGATGCCGGAGTCAGGATAATAGGAGGCCGCCAGCTAGCGCGGGTCGAGGCCGGGAATGCGGTCCTGGTGGACGGCGATGGGCGGGAAGAAGCGCACGAAGTGGATAATGTTATTATTAGCCGTGGCTATACGCCACGCCAGGGCCTGAAAGAGGAAATCGAAGCTGCCGGGCTGGGGTGCGAGGTCTACCAGGTCGGGGACTGTGTCGAGGTGCGCAATTTCTTTGATGCAATCAACGAAGGAGCCCACGTCGTACGGGAGCATCTGGCCTAGAAAGGGGGGCTAGTGCTCTAAAGGGGTCACTCCTGCTCGGGAGTGCCCCTTTTTTAGTTGGCGGCGATGAGCTGGTCGACTTCCTGCAGGAGGCGGTCCAGGACCTGGTCGTAGGCAAAGCGGCCGATCAGTTCGGGGCCGCGCTTGAGATTGACGAAGGTAGGAGCGCACCACAAACCCAGATCGGCATCGTCGGTTTCGCCGGGGCCGTTGACGCGGCAGCCCATAACGGCAATGGTAATAGAGTGCTGTTGGGCATACTCCGTGACTTCGCGAACTTTCAGGGCAAGATCCACAAAGGCTTCGTTTTCGACCCGGGAGCAGGACGGGCAGGAGATGATGTTGAGTCCCTCGTTGAGGAAGCGGGGCACCGAACGAAAACGTCCCTCGTTTATATCGGTGAGGATTTCCCGGCCGGCGCGAATTTCTTCACCCTTGTCTTCAAAGGGCAGGGTCAGGGAGACGCGAATGGTATCGCCAATGCCGTCGTTGATGAGCTGCTCAAAGGCGATCCTGGTTTTAATGACGCCATCGGGGAGCATGCCCGCTTCGGTGACTCCTAGATGCAGGGGCACGTCCGGGCGCTGGGCGGCAAAGCGTTTGTTGGCCTCGATGACCTTGTTGGGGTCGGAGTCTTTGAGCGAGACGCAGTAGCGGGAAAAGTCCAGGCGATCCAGCATTTCACAGTGTTCGAGCGCCGAGGCCAACATCGGCGAAATCGAATCGTCGCTGGCGAATTGTTCGAGCTTTTCGGGGTCGACGGAACCACAGTTGACGCCAATGCGAATGGCGCAATCATTGCGCCCGGCTTCAGCGGCGATATAGGCTACTTTATCCTCTACGGGACGCTCTTTTTCATGGTGGTAGAGGTGGCCCGGATTGTAGCGGATCTTTTGCACGTGGGGGGCGACCTGGGTGGCCAGCCGGTAGTTCTCCTGCAGGTCCACCGAGAGCGGGGCAGTGGTATCCCGGCTGATCTGGGCCAGGGCCTCCACATCCCTTTTGCTATCGACGGCGATGCGGATAATATCGGCTCCGGCTTCCTCGAGCAGGTGCACTTGCCGCAGGGTAGCGGGAATGTCCTGGGTGCGGGTTGCCGTCATGCTCTGCACTGCAATGGGGTGGCCGGCGCCAATGGTGATGCGGCCTATTTTTACTGCTCGGGTGGGATTGCGCTGGATTTTGTTCATAGTTAGGGTCTGCCGGGTGGATAAAAAATTATACGAAGGGATCAAAGTTCTGTCAAAGAGTGCCGCGAATGGTCAGAGGCAACAGTTTTAGGGTGAAATATAAGAAAAATGGGTATTTTTATTCCGAACTTCGCGGGGAAGGTGAAGGAATTGTTCCAGGTTGCTCCCAAAGTGCAAAAGGGGAGGCAACTCAAGCTGGTCCCCAGCGGGGATACGGGTTTTTTTCGGCATGGCAAATTATTGTTAGCTGTCGAATTGTTGGACGCTGAATTTAAATTCGCTTAAAGCTGCAGGGAAGGGGGAAATATGTCTGCACCACGAATCATGTTTTACCACGATGGGCGGCATCCGCTAATCTACATGTACGAGCCACCCATGCAAAGAGAAGAATATGAACAAGCGGTCGACGAATTGATAGGTACCCCGGTCGAGGCCATTATGTTCTGCCTGGGTGATGGGCGCACTGTGCTGCACGATACCAGGGTGGGGGAACTTTGGGGCACACCCAATGAAAAATGGTCGCACCTAATTTTCCGACGCGCCCATCAAAATGCCAAACAACTCATCGAGGCGGGCGATGATCCCCTCCAAGTGGTCTGCGAGCGCGCCCACGCTAAGGGCTTTCTATTCTACCCGACCCTACTGCTGCAGCAGGGCAGCGGCGAAAGGGGTGAGGACATGCGCGGTTCTAATTTCCGCTTTGAAAATAAGCACCTGGAGATCGGTGCCAGCGAGGAAATAGAGGCGGGATTTCCCGGCGCCGATTGCCTGGATTTCAAATACGAGGAGGTGCGCCGTGAGCGTTTCGCTCTAATCGAGGAAACCCTAAATAACTATCCGGTTGACGGCTTCGAGTTGCAGATGAATTACGCGCCCTTTTATTTCCATCCCGCCCAGGTCGAAGAAGGGTGCCAGATTATGACCGCCTGGATTAGGGAGGTGTCGGAGGCAGTCAAAAAAAGCGGTGAGCGGCGCGAACTGGTCGTGCGCGTCCCCAACAGTATCGAGCTCTGTCTAAAAAGGGGGATGGATTTAGTGAACTGGATCCAAGAGGGCCTTGTCGATGCCTTGATAGCCGAAGAGCACCTAGTGCCCAGCGTGGTTACCCAGGACACCGATTTTACTCATCTGGTACAAGCTGCAAAAAACTCGAGGTGCAGGATATATGCTTCGATCAAAAGCCTCGTTGACTCGGATCGCCTGGCAGAGGCACCAATTGAAATCATGCGCGCCACAGCCTCGAACTATTGGAGCCAGGGGATAGATGGACTCTACTTGGCCCAGTGGTTCGGCAACTGGCCATACGATGCCTCCTTCTACGAAAAATTGCGCGAAATTTCAGATCCCGAGGTCATGGCGCCCAAAGACAAATACTATTTCGTGCCGGCGGCAGCGGGCGGGGAAGCGCTGGGGCGCAAAGAGCTTCCCGCAGTACTGGAGGAGGGTAAGGCCACCGAGGTTCGGTTTAACATCAGCGATGATCTCAAGCGCTGGGGAGCTGTCGGTCGCGTGCATGAGGTATTGTTGCGCGCCCGGATTATGCAAAGCACCGAGATCGACCGCTTGTCGTTCGAACTCAATGAGGTGAGACTGCCCCAAAGTTCAATGCGCAAGATCAATCGCATGTATTTGATGAGCGCGCCGCGTTTCCGCGTATTCGGCTACTGGTTCATCTTCAAACTCGCTCCCGATCAATGGCCCCAGAGGGGCGAAAATATTTTCCGCGTGCTGCTGGAATACCGGGACGAGGTGGCGCTGCCAGAAATCGTCTTGCGCGACGT
>CAXFTV010000426.1:0-3725 GCA_964005845.1 uncultured bacterium | reverse complement strand
GCCGGGGGGTGCATCCGGATGGCGGGGGCCGACGTGGTGGGGCATGTGGTGGACGAAAGAGACCATGCTGCCGGGCGGCAGCGATAGGTGGACTATCTCCAGCGCTGCGCCAGTGACGGGGTGGGTCTTGCCCTGGAGCCAGCTGCTCCGCATGGCCTCGTCGTGGTCGGGCCGCGCGCTATTCCACTTGTAGGGAATGCGGTATAGATGGGCGCCGGGAATGACCCCGAGTTCGCCGCCTTCCTCAAAAGTCGCACCCTCGGGGTGAACCAGGGTGCGTATGCACTGCCGCTGCAAGAATCGGGGCGTGACCGCGTGGCCCTCCCCGATCGCATCCTCGACCTCGTACTCTCCCTGCCGGTACGGGTGGGCGTGCCAGCCGGCGCCCTTATTGCCCGGAGCCCGGTTGAGCATGATGATGTGATCGAGAACGAAGCGCGCTCCGAAGAGCTTGCCAAAAAGCTCCATCATCTGCGGATGGGCGCTGGTGACATCGAGGATAAACGCGTCGTAGGCGGGGGCGAAATGCTCGGGCATGAGCCCCTGCGAATCGAAACCGCGGGTTACCAGCGTGGGCTCGGGGCCGAAGAGCCCGTGGTCGTGCATGTAGATGCGCAGCTCGTTCGAGATGAGCAGGCCCAGTTTTTTGCCGCCGCAGCACTTTTTCCTGAATTCCGGGGTGAGTGTCTCCGGCGGCAGTGGTTCCAGGCCCCGCGCCGCGTAGTCGATGGCGGCCCAGTCGGTATCCATGATCATCCCGTCGCCCATCGCTTGCAGCCGGTCCAGGCTCGCCGTCCAGCGCTGGCGCCCGGCGTCGGTCAGGATGCCCTCCCAGACCCAGTAGCCGTCGCGCTCGAAGGCCGCGCGATCGAATTTTGCCAGTACTTCGGGCCGCAGCAGGTCGTGCAAGCGCGCGGCAGGAACATCCTCTTCCTCATCTGGTATTTCCATTGCGCTCTTCCTGCAGGCGTTTAAATCGGCAACGCGCTCCCATCCTCTTCGCAGCTATCTCCGGATTTGCCAGCGCCAAGGCCCTGGATCGCTTGCTGCCATTTTTTCTCTTGCCGACATCTATGCCGGCGGCGCCCATCTGGTCGAACGGCCCCCTCCAATAATCATCCGGCTTGCCGGGATCGATCCCGAACCAGGTCCAGAATTTCAGCTGCTTCTGCAAGGCTCCAGAGGAAGAGATCGTCCCGCGTTCGAACTGCGATCGCCCATCACTTCGACAGCGACCAGAGTGTTTATTTTTAAATATCTCTCGTCCGCAATGGTTTTATAATATCAGAAAAAACGATTATCGCACAACCGGCTCCACTCCATGCCTTGACCCCACAGCTGAAAAAGCCCTATATAAATGCCCATTCGCACAACAGTTCCCCACCACAGGAGAGCGGACGATGAATCTGCATTTACAGGATAAATCGGTATTGATCACCGGGGGCAGCAAGGGCATTGGCCTGCGCACCGCAATGGAGTTTGCCCGCGAGGGGTGCAAGGTAGCCATCGTTGCCCGCGGCAGCGAAGATCTGCAGCAGGCAGCGGCGCAGATTGGCGCCACGGGTGCGCCAGTGGCCACCATTCAGGCCGATGTGAGCCGCGCGGAGGACGCGGCCCACATCGTCGATTCCTGCGTCGAACAACTGGGAGGGCTCGACATTCTGATCAACAATGTCGGCGGCAACATCGGCGGCAGCACCTTGGCCGAAAGCACGGACGCAGACTGGCTGGCGACCTTTGAGCTCAACGTCCACGCGGCCGTGCGCCTGACGCGCCAGGCCGTGCCGCACCTGCGCCGCCGGCCGGGTGCGGCCGTGGTCCACGTTTCGTCCATTTCGGGCTGGACCGAACAACTGGCCGGCAGCGGCCAGTACGGCGCCTCCAAGGCGGGATTGATTTTCCTCACCGAGGTCGTGGCCCTGGAACTGGCCAAGGACGATATCCGCGTCAATGTGGTGTCGCCCGGCTCGATTATCTGGGAGGGCGGCGGCTGGGATCGGGCGCGCCAGACCCAGCCCGAGGCCTTTGCCGCCTACGAGCGCGATGGCTTCCCAATGGGCCGGCTGGGACATCCCGAGGAGGTCGCCGATGTCATCGTCTTTCTGGCCTCGCCGCGCGCCAACTGGATCAACGGCCGCAATATTCCAGTGGATGGGCTGGAGCAGCCCGTACCCTTTTATACTTTTTAATGCGGCTAATCACGGCAAGGCAAATTCCCGCTCTCGCCACCCCCGGGCGAACGGCCTCGCTCAGAGCACCGCGAACGTCGAGCCGAATTTGATCTTTCTGCGCAAAAGGGCCCGATCAATCCCAGCGGGAACGCACGGCTTTTGAGCGCGAGGGCCTGCTCTTGCTGGAAAACGCGTTGGGCTCCGCCCAGGTGGAATTCCTGACCCGGGCCGTGGACCGGCTCGGCGGCGGGGCCCAAAGGCAGCACGCCATCGACTCTGAGAAGCGCTTCGACATTCGCGACCTGCTGTGGCGCGATCCCCTGTTTGGGGACCCGGTCGACTGGCCGCCGGGAATCTTGCACCGCCGGCTCAGGCAACGCGATAGCGCTCCACCACATCCATATCCAACTCGACCCCAAGTCCCGGGCCCTGGGGCACGACAAAATGCCCCTGGTCCAGTACCAGACTGCCGCCCAGAACATCGGCGCTGCGCACAAAGGGCAACTCGTCGCAGGGCAGGGTGGCATTGGGTATAGTGGACTGGAGGTGGACCGAATAAGCCGCCAGTACCCCCAGGCATACCCCCCCCATCTGAACCCAAACCTGAATGTCGTCGGCAGCCGCCACGGCAGCGGCTTCTTTGATCTCCCGAGCGCTGCCGCCCAGATTGGCGTAGTCTATGCATTCGGCCTTGAGCGCGGCCAGCAGATCGCGGCTGCGGCAGGGCCGGCTGCCCTGCGCCTGGGGCGCGCCAAAGTGCAAAGCCATGGGAATATGGGTCTTCTGGCGCAACAATCGGTACCAGTCCAGGTGGTCCTTGAGCACTGGATCTTCGAACATGGAGACCGTCCCGAAAGGCTCGAGTTCGGCGGCCAGACGAGCGGCCACGTGCGGGTGCTGAAACTCGCAATTTGGATCCACGCCCACGGTGTAATCCGGGCCGGCCGCCGCCTTCATCAGCCGCACTGTTTCGACGATATTCCAGGAGCGCGCTTTGAGCTTGTGGTTTTGAAAGCCGAGGCGGGCGCCGACTTCGGCCTCCCTGGCGGTGTCCTCGGCTTCCATGGGCACGGACCAGTAGGACACCGGCACCCGCGCGCGCACCTGCGGACCGAAGAAGCGGTGCACCGGAATGCCGTAGGCCTGGCCGGCGATGTCGAGCAGAGCGCACTCGAACAAACCGGCCACGCCATAGGGATCCAGACTCAGAGGATCCTGGCCTTTGAAGGCGGCCGCCTGCTCTTCGAGTGCCACCCTGGCGGCCGGCGTCAGATGATAGACGGCGGTTTCGCCGATGCCCGTCAGCCCCTCGTCGGTCTGCATGCGGCAAATCGTGATATCGTAAATCTTCCGGGTATATTTGGCGATGGCCGGAATGAGGGGTATTTCCACCTGGTACAGATCCACCTGAGTAATTTTCACGATGCTGCCCTCGCAATATATGTTTCAAATACACGATCCAAAACGGAATTGTCGCATTGTCGCACGGAAGATAAAAGCCTATTGTATTACGCAGCTGCATGCAACCCATTCGACTTGGCAGCGCCCGCACAG
>CAXFTV010000425.1:0-1533 GCA_964005845.1 uncultured bacterium | reverse complement strand
ATGCCTGGCTGGCTCGTCGACGGCCCGCCGTAGTCGGGTTGCAAGAATTGTGTGGCTTCACCGAGGCCCAGCTTGGGCGGGACGCTTTGAACTGGGGGCATGGCCACAGCGCATTCCTGGATTGTGGCTACAGCATGGGCGTGACCGCGCGCTCGCCGATCGAGGTCGTCGAAAAGAAAAGGGATATGCATCACGGTTTGCTGCACGTGCGCATCGATGGCATCGATATGCTGGTGACCCATTTTACGCCGCACGGCCAGCGCCAGGAGGAGCGCCGCCGGGAGGTCGCCATCGTGCTGGACCGCGTGTACCGGGCGCGGCTGGCGGCGCAGCCCTGTCTGCTGATGGGAGACCTGAACGCCCTTTCGCCGCAGGATGACCACCTGATCGGAGACGCCTGCATGGCGTGGTATCCATCGGACTGGCCGCGGATCGATGGGCGGCCAGAATACTATGCGATCCAGGCTTTGCTGGACGGCGGTCTGGTAGATCCCTGGGCAAAACACCGCGACCCGGATCTGGCCGGATTTGCCGAGCGTCCGCGCTACGACTTTACCCTGATCTCAGCGGATCTGGCCGCGCACAGCGTTGACGCACACTACTGGCAGGATGCAGAGACGGACGCGTGGTCGGATCACTGGCCCGTCGGCGTCGACCTGAACTGGCCGCTGCCACTTTCCGGCGCTTAGGCCAGAAACCTGCGCACCACATTGGCCGTCAAGCGCGACACCGCGTCGCTGACCAGGAGCGAGCTGATATAGGTAATGGAACCGGTGGAAAAAACGGCGCCGCCACCACCGGGCTCGTGCACCACCATATCCGCTCCTCCGGCATCGGCGTTGGTGCCCTTGGCCAGCAGTTCTACATTTGCGGGCGAAAATCGCGGTGAAATCTTGTCGGTCTCGTGCCCGGAAGCGCCGCCGGGTATGCGCATGTGCTGCGACTCTGTGCCAAATACATCGCCATTCTTCAAGCCGGTGCCGACAAAGGCCCAGTGGTCCGCGTCTTTTACTTCGTAGGGGGCGGCGGTCATAATGCCCGGATTGGTGAAGACCACTCCCAGCAAGTTGGCCTCGGATTCCTGGCGCATGTGAAAACGACTCTCAAACCCCTCTTCCCGCTGCTGCCGGCGGTTGCCATTCTGAACGATCATCCGGGTCTCGTCGACGAACTCCACTTCGCAATTCAGGCCATTGCCGCCCATGTACATCAGCCGTCCCCCGCGCTCGAAGACCCAGTCTTTGAGCGCGTAGTACATCTTGCTGGACCAGTATTCGGGATGGGGGCCCAGGATCAACACCTTGTAGTCGTCCAGCTTGAAAGCGTCGAAGTGCAGCTGCGTCTCCGACCACAAATCGTAGGCAAAACCCTCGCGCTCCAACCAGCCCAGCAGGCGCCATTCGGCCGGGGCGATGTGGTTGGGTGCGCGGCCCTCGATAGGATCGCTAACCTGCACCTCTTCGGGGACGTGGTTGATCGGCTCGGGGCGATCGAAGGACAGGGGCAAGTAGGCCTCGGCATCGTAATTTATAT
>CAXFTV010000424.1:0-6309 GCA_964005845.1 uncultured bacterium | reverse complement strand
TGGAGATCTATCGAGTGGGAAGCCGACCGGGTGATCGTCGAAGGCTGGGAACCGCTTGGCGAAGTACCCGATGAAGAGCGAATTCGGTTAGTGCCTGATGAAGAGGAGATAACGAAGTCCGATCTCGATACAAATAGCGATCTCTTTGTCGAGACCAATGCGGGCCGGAGAATTACACAGAGGCAGAAGGATGGGGAGACAATTGTGGTCGAGGAATATCCCGTTCAGAAGATCGACAGTTCATACGAGCTGGCCCTGCCGATCGAATTTGGCCTCGGGGCCTCATTCCGCCCCCATCCTTCGCTGTTGCTGGCCGGCAGTGTCCATCTGGCCGAGTGGTCGCAGGCGGAGTACAAAGGCATCGATGCGGAGGATCTGCGCGCCAATGTCCTCTTTGAGGAAGAGTACGAGGATATAATACGCTACCACCTGGGGCTCGAGTGGCAGGTGCCGGTGATTACTCTGGCGCTGCGCGCCGGCTATTACAGCGATCCGGAACCATATATCGGACCTCTGGATGAGGAGGGCGAAGGTCAGGGTAATACCCACCTTATTTTGATAAGAGAAGATCGCCGCTTTTTTACTCTGGGTGCAGGTATGGTTTTCGACCAGGTGATGCAGGTGGATCTCGCCTGGTCGCGCGGTAGCTTTGAGCAGTCCAGGGAGGGCATCGAGGAAGACTATACCACCCACAGGACCTTTATCGGCGTGGGCTATCATTTTTGATCGCGACGCAAAAAAGTTTTGACGCCCCTTTTTAAATTATTATATTGACTGGGGGAGTTTAGAATCCGACTTCCAGAGCCCCTGCTAATAATCCTACATTCAGGAGTGTAAGATGAAGGCCATATCCTTCTCAACCTGGGTCTTGCTCGGTCTTTTGGGACCGGCTTTAAGTGGTTGTTATACCGTCATCAGGGCACCGCGTACGGCCGCCGATGTACAGACGGAGGTGATCTGGAAATCTGAACGTTCTGCACGCGCAGGGGATGCGGATCCGCGCCTGGGCCGTTTCGAGGACGAAAGGGACGACCACTATCGCTATCCGGGCAGTCCCTACGGCGGTTATGGTGGCGCTCCCTATGGCGGCTATGGCGGTGGCTTTCCGCTCATAGGCTACGATTCCAGATATGGCATGTACGGGGGCAGTGGCTATGGCTACGGCTATCCCCATTATGGTGCTGGCTACGGTCCCTATGGCTATGGCTACGACCCCTATTACACCGATGACAACGGTTTTTACGCGCCCCCTGGATACGAATTGATCAGTACTCGCGAATTGGAAGATATGCACGATACCATCCGCACGCTGACCTCGCAGGAGTCGACGCCAGGAGGCGAGGGGCTGACCGACCCGCCGCCTGCTTTCGATCGCTTCGAGCGCGATCGGGAAGAGGTCTGGGAGAATCGCATAACTCCCAGCCGCACGCGCGATTCCGGATTCAGCTCGCGGCCGGCAAGTTCGGCGCCGAGAAAGTTAACCAGTAGTCCGAGCAGTTCGAGTAGCTCGAGTAGCTCGAGTAGCTCGGGTAGTTCCAAACCATCTTCCAGTTCCAAGTCAACGGACAAAAAACCGAGCATTAAAAAGTCTTCCAAGAAGCGAGGTCGTTGATAAAGGGGGAATATACCAAGCACGAGAAGGGCGGATGCCGCAGCGGCATCCGCCCTTCTTTTTTTTGTTTATCTAGAGAGCTGTATGGACGATTTTCAGTCGCCGCTTATTTCGAAGTGCCTTACCTGTTTTTGCGGCGGGGGTGCGACCCTGCGGAGGAAGAGGCGCAGGGGTCGGGCCAGGGCGCTCATGAGTTGGCGTTCGGTTTGATCGCCGCCGCCAAATAGCTGAACCTGGATGGGCTGCCAGTTGCGCTGCTGGCCCTGGGTGTGGCGCCAGACGGCATCGGTGTGCAGATTGAAAAGGGTCACCTGCAATTTTACGGAGAGATCCAGGCCGGGAGTGGGGGCAATACCGCCGTATGGGGTTGGAGACACGGGGGTCACCTGGGCCTGGAGGCTGTTCAATTCCACATAGACCATAGCATCCAGTTCCAGCTCTTCCCGCAAGGTCGCACGGGTCTGTGGCGCCAGGGCGTTGAGCGAGTCAAAGGCGGCGTAATTGAAGTGCCAGCGGATTTCGTCCTGGGTGATGATATTTGCATCGGGTAAGCGAGCCAGTCCCTGGGCCATGCCATCGGCCAGCCTGCCCATTACCTTCTCTATATCCAGATCTCTCACCGGTTCGATATTGGTGATTGAGAGCACGCCTATGCGCTTGACGTCTTGCAGCATCGGAGATAGCTCCGGGTCGGGTCGGGAAGGAGCCCGGAACTCTACGAGCTCAAAGGATCTGGAGCCGGTACAACCCTGGAGCAGCAGGATTGCGGTCAGGAAGAGGGAAGTGATAGTTAGCAGATTCAAAAACTCTTTCCAAAGCTGAAGTGCATCTCGTAGTCCGAATAGTGCCCTTGAAAATCCGTTTTTTTGGCGAATTCAAAGTTCATTGGCAGTAGGAAATAGACCAGCAGGCCAAAGCCGAAGCCGGCGCGCAGGCGCTTGGTGCCCTCGGGCTCTTGCACGCCCGGATTCAGCGCCTCCAGGTCCGGGTCCACAAGAGGCCAGTGAGCCAATTTGTCGCCCTTATTCCAGGCCGTACCCACGTCCAGGAAAAGGCTGCCATCCACGGCCGGAATAGTAAAGATCGCCGGCCATCCAAAGGTGATCTGGCGGATGAAGGGCACCCTCAGTTCGCTATTCACCAGCATGACCCGGCTGCCCGAAAACTCAGAGAAACTGTAGCCCCGCAAGGGGCCTGTATTCAGATTAAAACCGGTGTAAAAGGGAAGAAACCAGGTAGGGCCGCCTAACTTGTACTCGAGTCCGTCCTTGCCCAGGGAACCAACGCCGGAGGCCCGCAGGCCCAGGACCGACCAGCGCCCCAGGCGCAGGTAGTGGCGATAGTCCAGTTCCAGGTGTGAGAACGAACGGTTGCTATTGGAGAATTCCAGCGTGCGGCCGACCGAGACAAAATAGCGTTTGCCCGCCGTTGGACCCAGCAGTCCGTAATTGATCGAGTCGTGGACGTAGGCGGTTTTAAAAAGATGGGTGCTGATCGTTCCCAGTGCTTCTTTGCGCGGCCAGACTTGCGCTTCGTTTTCGCTTACATAGGTATAGCTCAAATCGATGCGTCGGTAGAGGTCGTGGGGGTAACTCAGATCCAGCAGCATACCAGTTTGGCGGCTGCGGACTATGCCGCGGGCCAGACGTCCGCTGACGAGGTAAATGTTGTCGTCGTTGAAAAACTGGTTCCAGTTGAAGATGGCGACATTGTAGGTAGGTCGCCTGCCGTAGTAGTTGTAGGTCACGGCAAAGTTGAAATCGTTTTCGATCTCCTGTGAGGCTACTGCGTTGGTGGCCAGGGCCAGCGAGTGGTTGCCGAGCAAGTCGCTCATGCTCAACTGGCCAATTGAAGAGAGAAAGCCATCGAAATAACCCATCTGCAAGGAGAGACCATCAAATTCCAGCTTGGGTGTGTAGCGTCGCCGCTTCAGGGTATCGGTGTTTTCGGGGGCGACAGAATCCGATTCAAGTTGCGTCGATGATTGTGGTTTCAGCACGGCATTTTGATCTGTTTCTTCGGCCGCACTCAAGGCATCTGAGGCCTGGTAGAGCAGGTCTCTCTCACCAGTGCCGTTCTGGTCCACCAGTTCCACAGGGTCGCTGGGAGGCGGATTTTTTGGCCTTTCCGCAGAAGCTGTTTCAGTCTGGTTTTGCAGTTTTTTTGTCGACTCGGGGTCCACCGGATTGGCGGGGACGGGAGACGGGTGTTGCGTTCTGGCAAGTAGTTCGGCGCTCTGTTTTTTGAGCTTCGGCCAATCGGGCATATCCATGAGGTAGAGGTGGCGGCTTCCCTGATAATAAGTGCTGGTGACAATCTGTCTGCCGTCCGGGGAGAGCGCGGGATCCATGATGCCACTGAGGGTTTGGGTCAGGCGGTATTCCCGCTCTTCTTCAAGATGATGTACAAAGAGATCGTTGATGCGATCACGGGTTGAGACAAAGAGAAGCTTATTGCCTTCGGGGAGCCAATTGGGCCACAAATCGTCCGTCGGACTCTTTACGGCGACGCGGGTTTGCCCGGTCGCGACATCGTAAATTTTGATGTCGAACTGATTGTTGGTCTTGGCGCTAAAGGCAATCTGATCGCCCTCTGGCGACCAGGCGGGATAGTCATCGCGCTGGGGTGTGCCAGTAATCTGAGTCAGTTCGCCGGTGGAAATATCTACGGTGTAGATATCGCTCTGGGCATAACCTGCTCCTACGAAGGCCAGGTGCCGGCTGTCGGGGGACCAGGACAGACCTTCGATAATTTCCAAGTTTTCAAAGCTCAGGATTTGTCCGAGTTCCTTCTGGTAAAGATCCCACAGCAGGATGATATCTTTGGGACCTCTTTTGGCGACAAATGCAATGGTATGGCCATCTGGAGCCCAGGAAACCGTGCCCGGGCCAAAGGTCAGGTGGTCGAAATCCGCGATGCGCATATGGCGGGTGATACGTTCAACCAGACTGCCGTCGTACAGGCGGATGATATCGACGTGTTGCTCCACCCCATCGGTGGAGAGTACTGCCAGCATGTCGCCGCTCAGGGACCAGCTGGGACTGGCATAAGCGCCGTAGAAGTCCTCTTCTTTGACGATTTTCTCGCCGATTTCGGAAAGGTAGTCGCGGGATTGTAGCAAGGGCCAGTACTGTTTGCGCATGTGGGCGGACCAGCGCTCGTGCAAAGTCTTCATATCTAAATCCACCAGGCGCTTGAGGAGCTTATCCGTGTCGTTCTGACTATCCCATACGCGCAGAAAACGGCTGATTTTTTCAGGTCCGTAATGGGCGGCAATATACTCCATCAGGCTGTGGCTTTGTTTATAGGCCAGGAAGACATTGCCACTGCCCCAGGCACCGTTCATGAACTCCAGGGGAATCAACTGGTCGGTAAGGACCGCATCACGCAATACCATTTCATCGATAGTATTGCGTTCCTGGGTGACGTATTCCGCCTGTCCCTCCATGATCCAGGTGGGGGGCGCACTAAGCGGATTCGAAAGCCGTTTGATAGGTCCCTTATAGAGTATATCGTACTGGAAGATGTGACATAGCTCGTGAATCAGGACATTGCGAAATTCATCCAGGTCGCCGTTGAAGGGAATGACCATGCGGTAGCGCAGTGGTTCGGCAAAACCGGCCACGCCCGGCGGGAGAAATTCATGAATGATATTGGTTTGTTGGAACTCATAGTGGGATTGGTAGATGACGATAGGGGGTTTGGTAGAAAGTTCGTGGCGCATGATCTCGCTGACCTGAACATAGCCCTCTTCCAAATACTGGATAGCCAGTTGCGCCAGGTCGTGGAACTCGGGTTCGTAGTGCAATTTCAGGTGTTCGCTTTCCAGAATCCACCAGTCGAAGTCCTTGTAGCGGACTTTATTTTTGCCAAAACCATGGCGCAGCTGAGAAGAAATGATATCCTGGGCTTCGAGCGCTCCCCACCCGGCTCCAAGCAGTGCTAAAAGGATGAGAAACAGGAGTCTGCATCCATTAAAAAGCCGCGGTTTATTAGCCGTCGTCTGCAAAGAGCCTAGTCTCCTGTGTATGCTGGTAAGCGGTGTCCGCGACCGCCATCGCTGCCAAAAGGATCCCCTGCTTCCCCGGCCGGTATCTCATCCATCCGGGTCGAATCGACCTGGATACTTTGCCAGCGCTTGTCGAAGAGTTGGAAATTGATCTGGTAAGCCTGTTTGTCCTGGTTCAGAGCCCCTGCCTTTACATAGGCATTGGCAGCTTCTTGCCGCATTCCGAGACGTTCGTACACAATGCCGAGATTGTTGTGAATACTGGCTGAGAGACTATCCTGTTTTAAACCTCGTTCCAGGTGCAACCTGGCTTCGGTCCACATATCATTTTCTATGCACCAGAGGGCGTATTCATTTACTTGTTTGATGATCTGTTGCTGCTGAGAGTTGCGTTTGGGTCGGTAAATCTGAGCCACCTGTTTGCGTGGCATCAGGTCCATTGAATCGGGTGCAATCGATTTTGAGTTTTTGTGAGACGCTATTTCTTCTGTGTCCTGCGTGGCGGATACTTCTGGTTCTTGGACATCTATCTGTTCGGACTGGTTCCCCTGCACGTCCGCCCCGACCGGATGTGGAGATGGCGTGCGACGGATCATTTCCATACAAGCACCCAGGTAGAGACACATCGAGAGGGCGATCAGAGTAATCGACAGATGTATCAGATCTCTTCTCAAAGCTGGTTTCCTTC
>CAXFTV010000423.1:0-5398 GCA_964005845.1 uncultured bacterium | reverse complement strand
CCCTGCACCCGCAATCCGCTATAGCGGGATCGAATTCCCATCCAGAGGTCCTGGTACTTCCGGGGCAACGGACGAAAAGTAGTACTGAAGGTCAGATTCTGCGCAACGGGTGGCTTCCGAACCCCGTCAGGACCGGAAGGTAGCAGCGGTAGGAATGTCCTTTCGTGTGCCGCAGAGCTGTCTGACTGGAGCTAACTGGCGTCTGGTGCAACGCAGGTCGAGATCGAAGATGGGTGCACGGCCTTATTTTATTCATTCTTTTCTTCCCCGTTGATCGTGTGGTTAGGACAATGGCCTATCAGGTTACAGCACGGAAATGGCGTCCACTTAAATTTGGCGAGGTCGTGGGGCAGGAGCACATTACCACGACGCTGAAGAATGCGATTGCTTCCGAGCGCATTGCCCAGTCTTATTTGTTCTGTGGGCCCCGCGGGGTCGGCAAGACCACTACGGCGCGGATCCTGGCCAAGGCGCTGAACTGTCCCAATAGAGCGGCCTCAGATCCCTGCAACGAGTGCAGTTCCTGTCGCAGCATCGGGGATGGCACCAGCATGAATGTACTGGAGGTGGATGGGGCCTCCAACAACAGCGTTGACGATGTGCGCGAATTGCGCGAGGTGGTCCGCTATGTGTCCACGGAGGGAGTCTACAAAGTCTACATCATCGACGAAGTGCACATGTTGTCGACTCCGGCCTTCAACGCGTTGTTAAAAACTCTCGAGGAACCGCCGCCGCGCGTGGTTTTCATCTTTGCCACCACCGAAGTTCAGGAAGTCCCTGAAACTATCCTCTCTCGCTGCCAGCGCTTCAATTTTCGCCGCATTGCCGTTGCTCAGATTGCCGCGCATCTCGAACAGATAGCCACGGCCGAAGGTATTGAGGCTGCCGAGGAGGCCTTGTTTCTGCTGGCCAATCGCTCCGATGGCGCGCTGCGCGATGCCGAGAGCATGCTCGACCAGGTCATTTCCTTCGACCAGCAAGAGATTTCCGTACAGACTGTGCGTCAGGTTCTGGGGCTGGTTGATCAGAATGCCTATTTCGACCTGAGTGCGGCACTGGTAGAAGCATCACCGCCCCGGGTCCTTGACATTGTTGCACAGAGTGTGGACGGCGGTGCGGATATTGACGAATTTGCCCATGGTTTTCTCGAGCACCTGCGCTATCTACTTTGCACTAAAGTGCAGGGCTCGGCTGCCAAACTCGATCTGGCGGCAACGGAACGCCAGCGCTATGAGGAACTTGCGGCGTCTTTTGTCGAGGAAGATATTCTGCGCATGCTGCAGGTGCTGATGGACCTGGAGACGGTACTCAAACGCTCGGTTCATCCTCGCTTCCGTCTGGAAATAGCCCTCGTGCGTCTGGCCTTGATGGGGCGAGCTGTAGATGTGGGGCAATTGCTGCAGCGCTTGCAGACTCTCGAAGAAGTCCTGCGCGACCAGCCTCTGGCAGCGCCTGCAGCCGGTAGCGACAGGGGAACGCCGCCGCCGGCTGTTGCCAGCGGAGCGGGGCGTGAGGAAGCAGCGGGGCAAAGTGCCGCGAAGGCCTCCAAAGAAAAAAAAATGTCGGCGGCGCCGGTTGCTGAAGAGGTGGCCGATGCCGCCAGGTCCGAAAAAAAATCGCCGCAATCCAACCCTCAGGCGGCAGATAACAGCCTACGTGCAGCGCCCTCGGGATCTTTAAACCTCGAACGGATTCGCCGGGATTGGGACGGTCTGGTGCAGGATGTGCGCCATTCGCAACCGACGCTGGGTATCTTTCTCAAGGAGGTGGAATTGGTCGCGCTGGACGGTGCGGTCTTGAAATTGGGATTTTTAGCGGCCGATCGTTTTCCCATGAGTCAGGTGGTCAAGAATCGCGAAACTTTGGAGAATCTTTGTGCCCAAAAATGGGGCCGGCATCTGCGGCTTGAATGTGTGGTACAGGATCGGGGCGGGGAGCAAAAAGCGGAAGAAGCGGATTTGCCGCAGGCAGATCCCACCATAAAATCGGTTTTGGAAACGTTTGATGGGGAGCTGGTCTAAAAATGGGCCCTGCATCTCTCGAAGATCTCATTACGGCTTTTTCCCGCTTGCCCGGCATTGGCTTCAAGACGGCTCAACGCTTGTCTTTTTATCTCATTAAGCAACCCCGGGAAGAAGCTGCGGCACTGGCCCAGGCCATTGTCGCAGCCAGGGATAATATTCACTATTGTTCGGTATGCTACAACTTTACCGAGCGGGAGATGGATCTTTGCGAAGTGTGCCGGAATTCGCGTCGCAACAGGCAACTTGTCTGCGTCGTAGAAGAAGCTAGCGATGTACTCGTCCTGGAATTGAACCAGTTGATAAGCGGGGTTTACCACGTGCTGGGCGGTGCACTCTCGCCTCTCAACGGCATCCGCCCTGAGGATCTCCGCATCGATGAACTGGTGACGCGGGTTGAAGAGGACAATGTGAGTGAAGTCATTCTGGCCCTCAATGCCAGCGTCGAAGGAGATACGACGGCCGATTATCTCGGAATGCGTCTTGCGCCACTGACCAAGGTGACGCGCCCGGCGCGGGGTCTGCCGGTTGGTGCCGATCTAGACCTGGCAGATAAACTAACCTTGGCTCATGCTTTGGAAGGTAGATATTCTGTATAAATAAGGCGCATTTTTGATATGAATAGAGAAGAACTCATCAACTGGCCGAACTTTCTGACGGTTCTGCGAATCTGTCTGACGCCGCTCTTCGTGGGACTACTTTTTGCCGAAGCCTGGTACTGGAAGAGCCTGGCTTTCGTGGTCTTTGGCCTGGCTGCATTGACTGATTTCTACGATGGTCGCTTGGCTCGGTCAGGCAATAAAGTTACAGCTTTCGGGCGATTTCTTGATCCCCTGGCCGATAAAATTCTGGTGACGGCGGCGTTGATAGCTTTTGCCTGGGAGCGCATGGTCCATTTCTGGCTGGTGGTTCCGATCATTGTCCGGGATATCGTGATTACCGGTCTCCGTCTCTACAGCATTTACCATGGCCGGCAACTGGCGACCTCAAAACTGGCCAAGTGGAAAACCGCGGTGCAGTTATTCACCGTGGCAGTCATCCTTTTCATCATTGGCTTGCAGGAGTTGTTGGGACGCTTCAACTGGGATGGCATAATTCCCCTCGACGGGGTTAGGATACAGATGGTGAGCAACAGCTTGATGGCGGCGGTACTTTTACTCACTGTACTATCGGGAATTCACTATCTTTTTCGCTCGAATTATTTTTACAACAAGTCCTGAGCGGATCTGCAATTGGAGAGTAAAATTGGGGCGGCCTTCGACTCGCTGAAAAAGCTAATCGCCACTCTTTTTTTTACCGGCTACGCCCCGCTTGCTCCAGCTACGGTCGGCAGTGCCCTGGTTGCGGTGATCTACTTTTTCTTATTTTCGTCTCTGGAGGTCGTGGGATGGATCCTAGTTCTCACGACCGTTTTTTTTGTCGGCGTCTACACGGCACAGGGCATGGAGCGAGAGTGGGGAAAAGATCCGGGGCGGGTGGTGATCGACGAGGCGGTCGGTTATCTGGTAACGGTGGCTTTTTTGCCCCATAGTCTGGGCTTGGCCATCGCCGGTTTTTTTGTCTTCAGAATTCTCGATATTGCCAAGCCGCCACCGGCGCGTCAACTCGAGCGTTTGCCCGGAGGCTGGGGTATCGTGGTAGATGATGTGGTAGCCGGCGTATACGGCAATCTATTGTTGCGGGTTGGGGTTGAGCTGGGCGTTTTCTAAAAAGCGCAGCATTTTCTAAAAAAAGAGGAGAGCTATGGCGAAATCTCACAACGGGCGCGGCAAGGAAATAGATCGAGATAAGGACAAAGCCGTCGAGGTAGCCATGGGCCAGATCGAGAAGCAGTATGGCAAGGGGTCGATTATGCGGCTGGGGGACCAGGGAGGTCTCGTGGAGGCGGAAGTCATCTCCTCCGGATCGCTGGCGCTGGATGCAGCGTTGGGAATTGGCGGGTTTCCCAGGGGGCGGATCGTGGAGATTTACGGACCGGAGGGAGCGGGCAAAACCATGGTCTCTCTGCACGCCATCCGCGAGGCGCAAAAAGAGGATGGGACGGCCGCTTTTGTCGACGCCGAACACGCCCTGGATGTGCAGTTTGCCCGGCGCCTGGGAGTAGACGTAGAAAACTTGATCGTTTCTCAACCGGATAGCGGTGAGCAGGCGTTGGAGATCGTCGATACTCTGGTGCGCAGCGGTGCCTTTGATATCATCGTGGTGGATTCGGTGGCGGCGTTGGTGCCCCAAGCGGAGCTGGAAGGGGATATGGGCGATTCCCACATGGGGTTGCACGCGCGCTTGATGTCGCAAGCCCTGCGCAAGCTCGCCGGGTCGATCAATCGCTCGCATACCTGTCTGGTCTTCCTCAATCAGTTGCGCATGAAAATCGGCGTTATGTTCGGCAATCCGGAGACCACTACCGGGGGGCGAGCACTGCCTTTTTACGCCACTTTACGGCTGGATATCCGCCGGATCGCCCGAATCAAAGATGGGGATGAAGAAATCGGCAATCGCACTCGCGTCAAGGTCGTCAAGAACAAGATGGCCCCGCCCTTCCGGGAAGCAGAATTCGATTTCATCTTTCACGGGGATCGGCTCGGCATTTCGCTCGAAGGCGATCTGCTGGATATCGGGGCGGAAAAGGGACTGGTAGAAAAGAGCGGCACCTGGTTTTCTTACGCAGGGGAACGCCTGGGACAGGGGCGCGATAATGCCAAGAGATTCCTGCTGGAGCATCCCGATACCGCCACGACCTTGATGCAGCAGCTACGCACGGCGTTGGGGCTGGATCAGGTGGATGGGGGCGAGGGAGGGGAAGAGTAATCAGGCAGAGGCATTATGTCGATTTTTGCAGAGGACGAGGGGCAAAGGGCCCGCCAGGTCGGTCTGAGGTATTTGAGTAATCGCGCCCGGACCGTGCACGAAGTGCGCCAGAAATTGCAAGAGAAGCGGTTTGCCGACCATGTCATAGACCAGGTTATCGTCGATTTAAAGCGCCTGAACCTGCTTGATGACCGAGCCTTCGCCCAGCGCTGGATCGAGGCGAGAATAGCGGGCAAGCGTGCAGCCGGAGCGCGCAAGTTTACCCTGGATCTGCAGCGCAAGGGCATTGCTGAGGAAATTATCGCAGAAGCTCTGGAAGAATTCGCCGCCGATCTCGCATCGGGATCGGCGGCGTTGAAACTGCTCAGACGCCAGCAATGGCGTTTTCGCGCACTCGACGAACACAAAGCCAAGCGCAGAATGCTGGGGCTGCTAGCCCGGCGTGGCTACGATCGGGAACTGGCCTTTAAAGCCGTCGAACAGGTTTGGGAGGAGATACAAATTAATGACTTCGAAGGAGATTAGGGAAGCCTTTTTGCACTTTTTCGAAGAGCGTGGACACCGGCGGG
>CAXFTV010000422.1:0-3414 GCA_964005845.1 uncultured bacterium | reverse complement strand
TTTACCAGTTCCTTGGTTTCCCCATCAAAACTTAGCCGGACACCGTGGGTTTTTGAAAAGCGCTCAATGAAGTCGTTGAGCGAATGTTCCACCAACAGCGCTTGCAGATTGCATTCTGGATCCTGGACAATTTCTGCGGTTACAGTAAATTGGTCGATAGATGTCGAGGGCAGTGATTTTTCAAATTTTAACAGAACTTTCTCGAGGGCACTGACCAGGCCACGAGCTCCAGTGCGTTCATCAAAGGCTCGCTGGGCAAGTATAGCGAAGGCTTCATCGGTAAATGTCAACTCAATGCCATAGGCGAGAAAGTCTCGTTTCTTAGCGCGGATTACACTGCTTTTAGGATTGCTTAGAATGGCCAGTAGGTCCTCGGTGGCCAGGGGGGTGAGCACGGCAACCACTGGGAGTCTGCCAACGAATTCAGACTCGAAACCATAATCAATGAGGTCTTCTGTACGCACTTCCTCAAAAAGTTCTTCCTGGGACAAGAGCGTTGGGGAATACGTTTCATCTTCCTTGAGATGAAAACCCATGGCACCTTGGTTGAGACGCCTGGCGATGATCTCATCTAGGCCGGAGAAGGCCCCACTTACAATAAATAGAATATTCTGAGTATTGATCTTCTGCTTTTCGGCTTTGCCCGTTCGTTGAATTTGCATGACCGATTCCATCTGTGAGGCAAGGTCATGCGGAGATTTTAGATCTACCTCGGTTTCCTCCATGAGCTTCAGTAAATTTCGCTGCACCCCAGAGCGCGATACATCGGGACCAGCCACACCACGCGTCGATGCGATTTTATCAATTTCATCGATGTAGATAATGCCATGTTGCGCCTGCTCTATATCTCCATCGGCTTCGCGCACCAGCTCTCTGACCAGGTCTTCGACATCCCCTCCTACGTAGCCGGTTTCGCTAAATTTAGTCGCATCCCCTTTGACAAATGGCACCCCGAGTTTTCGGGCGATGAGTTTGATGAGATAAGTTTTTCCGACTCCAGTAGGGCCTATCATCAATACGTTATTTTTTATGCTGCCGACTAGATCATCGCCCTCTTCTCGGTCTAGGTTGAGGCGGTTAAAGTGGGTACAGATTTTGGTTGCGAGTATGGCTTTGGCCTCGCTTTGTTTAATTACGTACTGATCTAAATAGGCTTCCAGTTCTTCAGGTTTGAGATTAAAGTGAAACTTTGGCTCAGGTGGCTGAGCAGGATCGCCCGATTCGGTGCCTGCGGAATCGGGTTGTGCGGGAGCCTGAGTTTGTTGTTCATACTGTTCGGCCAGAAACTGGCGTAATTTTTCGGGATCGAGTCCCATCTTCTCTGCACGTATACGCATATGATTCAGGAGTGGGTTAAAGCTGATTCGATTGGGATAGCAGGATAGTTTTTTAATATACACCTCTATGCACCCTATGACAACCCTGCTTGACACCCGAGAGGGGGCCTGGTACATTTCGGACTAGCCGTTTTTTCCCTAGCACTTCTACCCAAAAATGAAAATCTGGTGTTATTTAGTCGCATGATACGCTATGTGGTCCTTATTCTCTTTATCGCTCTTGGTGGGGCAACACTTTTCCAGGGGGCTGAGGCACAACAAGCCAAAGTTTTCTCTGCTGCTTCCGAAAAGCTATTTGCCAGGGGACTGAGCGCTTATAAAAAGGGGCAGTTTAAAAAGGCCCAGGAACGCTTCCGCAAAATTCTAGATTTTCCCCTAAACCAGCGCTCCAGCGCCGCTCAGTTGATGGTTGGGAAGAGCTCATTCGAATTGGAGGAGTTCGGCCTGGCTCTGAGTATGGCCAAACAGTTGCGAAGAAAGTTTACCGGCAGTCGGTATATCCCCGATGCCAAATTGTTAGAGGGCGATTGTTACTTTTCGCTGAGGCGGTATTTTGAAGCTGCTGTGCAGTTTAGTAGTATCCTGACCACTTCTGCCTCGCTTCCCTTGCAGGCCAGTGCTGCAGAGCGCCTTGCTGCTATTGTCAAAAATGGATATATCGATCAAAGAGGGCTTGCTAGTCTAGGTGCATCTCTTGGAGAAGATCGGTTAAACGACGTCCTGCTATATGGGGAGGCCCGCTGGTTTGAAAGACTGGGGTGGACAGAGCAGAGCCAGGCGGCCATGCAGAATTACAAGCGAATTTTTTCCACTGGTATGTTTTTGCCCCTGGTCCGGCATCATGCCGAGGGGGGCATTATTTTACCTTTAGAAGAGGAAGACCGGATCGAGGAAGAATTGCTGGAATTTCATGAGCAGGAACCCAAACCACGCCTGGGTTTACTACTGCCCCTTTCCGGGCCCTATCGGCAATACGGTAGCGATTTACTGGATGGTGTGCGCTTGGCCAACCTAGAGCTAAATGAGCCTTTTGATTTGTTGTTCAGGGACACCGGGTTCGAATACGGTGAATTGCCCGTCGTCGAGGGCGATGGCAATGAGTTGTTGCGCACGGCTAAAGCGACTAAGCAATTGATTGAAGAAGAAAATGTCGTGGCTCTGATCGGACCGGTTTTCAGCAGTGCTAGCATTGCCGCGGGGTTGGTGGCAGATGCAGCTGGAATTCCTCTAATTGCCCCTTTGGCCCAGCAAAGCGGCCTCGATGAACTGGGGGATTATGTATTTCAATTGAGTGTAATTCCAGAAGTCCAGGGGCGAACTTTGGGAGAATTTGCCACCCTGGTTTTGGGTTTGCAAAATCTCGCCATTCTAGCTCCGCTGAGTGATTACGGCTGGGCTTTTGAGCGCGAATTTGCCGATACGGCTTATGTAAACGGGGGAAATATTGTTTACTCGGGTTGGTATGTTCCTGGCGAAACCAAGGATTTTAAACACATTTTTGAAGAAATTCGCGAGGTGGGTTTCAGTCTCATCCCACCCCCGCTGCCGGAGGACAGTCTGGCGCTGGCGGATTCTCTGGTCTGGCTGAGCGATGATGCAATCGCATCGGAAGGGAGTGAGCTAGGGGAAGAGGTGGAGGAGGCGCCGCCCGATTCGGCTGAGATTTTCATTGATACAATCGATGGTATTGTCATTGTTGTAGAGAGCTTTGAAGATGCCAATACGATTGCTCCTCAGTTGCGCTTTCACCGGCTCGAGACCCAAATTCTGGGCAATGACATCTGGTATGAGCCAGAGGCAATCAGGCAAATGCCCAGGGGGGATAGGGAATATTTCAAAAGTGCCATTTTCGTCAGCAGATATCGGGATTCGACTCCTCGCGGGAGAAAGTTTATCGATGATTTTCGGCGCGAATTTAGACGTGACCCCGGCTTTGCGGCCTATGGTTATGACGCTGCTCTGATGGTCTTAGAGGGGTGGAACATGGGTCAGCGTAGCCCTGGGGCATTGCGCGACTGGCTAGCAGAGATAAAGGGGCTAGAAGGTGCGGCGGGTAAAATAAGTTTTTTCGCTGGCA
>CAXFTV010000421.1:0-3299 GCA_964005845.1 uncultured bacterium | reverse complement strand
TGATCCTGCCGGTAATCACCGGAGCCTACTACTATGCCACCCCGGAAAACAATTGGGCCGAGTTAGTCCAGCCCCACATGCCCTCATTTGCCATTCCCCAGGGTCCCGAGAACATCCGCGGTTTCTACGAGGGCACCGCCGGCACCGTGCCCTGGGATGCCTGGCTGCTGCCCCTGTTTCACTGGCTGGGCTTCGGTTTGATGCTTTTTCTGGCGATGGTCTGTTTAATGGTCATTGTGAGACGGCAGTGGGTAGAGTACGAACGTCTAACCTATCCTATGGTGCAGCTGCCCCTGGCCATGATCGGGCATAGTGCCTGGGATACCAGTGCCCGGCCGCTCTTCCGCAGTGGATTGCTATGGCTGGGTTTCGCCATCCCCTTTGGAGCGGGCACGGTGAACGCCCTCAACGGCTATTTTGCCTTTATTCCATCAATAAAATTTTCACTGGGAATAAATCCGTCGATATTGGGCTTCTCCTACTTCATTCCACAGAATGTTTCTATGGGATTGAGTTTTTTCTATTTGATGAATCTTTTGCAGAAGAACATATTGCACTTCCTCGGCTGGCAAAAACCGGAAGCGGCCATGGGCGTGTACAGCACCTACACGGATCCGATGATCGTCCACCAGGCCATGGGGGGGATGATCGTGCTGGTGTTGGGCACCATGTGGGTCGGCCGGCACCATCTCCTCAACGTTGGACGCAAGGCCCTGGGCCGGGACGCGGCAGTAGACGACACCGACGAAATTATTTCCTACCGCACTGCGGTTCTAGGCGTCCTGGTGAGTTTTTTTGCAATGGGGGTGTGGCTGTGGCAAACTGGGATTCCCCTTTTATTCGTCCCCCTGGTCTTATTCGGAGCTTTTGTAATCTTCATGACTATTACGCGGGTCGTGGCCCAGGGGGGCGTTGCGGCGATGTTTCCGCCGACCAACGCCCCCGACTTCTTGATCTCCGGGGTAGGGGCTTCAACGCTGGGCCCGAAGGGTGTGGCTGCACTCGCACTGACCTACGGCTGGAGTGTGGACACCTTGATCCTGTTGATGAGCGCCTGTGCCAACGGCCTGAAGCTGATTACCACATTGGCCCTGCCCCAGCGGCGCAACTTGTTCGCCGGGATTGTCGCGGTCATTGTAGTTACCCTCTCGGCTTCCATTGCTACGACGCTCTACCTGGGCTACAAGTATGGCGCAGTTAACCTGGAACCAAATTTCTTTCTGCACGTCGCCCAGTACCCGTACTGGTTCATGGAGGAAAATATCCGCAATCCGCAGGGCGCAAATCTGAATGGTTGGCTCCACAAAGGCTTGGGTGCGGCCTTTATGACGGCGCTGATGTTTGCCCAGCACCGCTGGGTCTGGTGGCCTTTTCATCCCCTGGGCTACCCGGTCAGCTGTGTCTTTGGATCTATGTTTTATAGCGTTTTTGTCGCCTGGATTATCAAGGCCTTGATCCTCAAACACCTGGGCCTGGGGGGCTTCAACAAGCTCAAGCCCTTCTTCCTGGGCTTGATTCTGGGCGAGGCCGTGGTAGCGGGGACCTGGGTCCTCATCGACAACTTTACCGGCATGTACAACAACCAGCTTTTCGGCGTGGTATTGCAATGAGAGATGCACCCAAAAACCCGATGGGGAGGGGTGGTATAAAACCGGCTTCATCGGTTCTTGCCTGCACTCCCCTGCGCGGAGTTGCGGGCGCTCAAAAACCGCTCTTCGATCAAGGCGCTGCCGCGCACGATTTTTCGGTACCAGCGCAGACGCAGATCCCGTTTTTCTGCCTCGCTCAACTCCCACGCCACGGACGCTCGCCGCATTCGGCCGGTGAGTTCGCGCAGAATCAGGGCCGCACACACCGAAATATTAAAGCTCTCGGTAAAGCCGTACATGGGCACCCTGAGATAACTGTCCGCCGCTTCCAGAGCATGGTCGCTCAACCCTTGCTCCTCGGTCCCCAATAAAATTGCCAGCGGTTCTTCGACGTCCAGATCGTCAAGCCTGGATTCATCCCGGTGCGGCGTCGCCGCCACCAACCTGTAACCCCGATCTTTGAGCGCCGCAAAGCAGGCCGGGGCGCCGCCCTGGGCGGCACCATAGCGCGCCAGGTCTAACCACTTCGAAGCACCCTGGTCCACGTCCGCATTGACGGTATAGGCATTTCTGTCCTCGATAACATAGACATCCTGGACGCCAAAACACTCGCACGAACGCAATACGGCACTGGCATTGTGCGGTTGGAAAACATCTTCGAGCACGACGGTCAAATACCGGGTCCTCGCCTCCAGCACCTGTTCAATGCGCTGCTTTTTGTGGGTGCTGACAAAAGCAGCCAGGCATTCGACCAATTCCTGTTTGATCGGCTCATCCATGCGCTGAAAAAGTATCCGGCCCCGACGGTGGGGTCAAGAAAACCCCTTGACTTGGTTGTCTGCCCTATTTTGTTTTTTCGCCGGTAGGGGTAAAGGCCCCCGATAAACGAGCCCCCCTTAGGGCCAACCTCGACAGGAGCGCTATCATGTGCGGCCGCTTCGCCCTGCACCACACTACTGGGGAAATCCTGGAACGCTTTTCGCTGGACCGCAGCATCGTCGACCTCGAACCACGCTACAATATTGCCCCAGCGCAATACCTAGCCGTGGTCCTGCAGCGCCAGCAGCGCACCCTCGAGGCCTGCCAATGGGGCTTGGTCCCCTTTTGGTCCAAGGATCTGAAAATCGGCAACCGCATGATCAATGCCCGCAGCGAGACCCTGCAGCAAAAAACCGCCTACAAAAACCCCCTCAAATACCGCCGCTGCCTCATTCCCAGTAGCGGTTTTTACGAGTGGAATAAACGGGTTAACCTGCGCCTGCCCACCTATATCTACCAGCGGGATGCCCGCCCTCTGGGCCTGGCTGGACTGTGGGAGGAATGGCATGCACCCGGGGGCGAAACACTTCAATCCTGTACTATCATAACGACCAGAGCCAATCAGTTCATGCGCTCGATTCACCACCGCATGCCCGTCATTTTTACTCCTCAACAGGAAGAAATCTGGCTTGACCCCTCGGTCCAAAACCCGGCTCTGCTCCTTCCCCTGCTAGAGCCCTACCCACAACGAGACTTGGCCGCACATCCCGTGTCCCGCCAGGTGAACGTCCCTGCATTTGACGACCCTTCCTGTATCGAGCCCCTGGAGGAAAACTAATCTTCCTTGGCCCTGGCCGGCAATGCCCCCTCGCGCAGAGTAAGCCATTTGAGAATTTCTCGCAGACGCGGTGGCTTCCCGGTCATCAGGATACCTATGCGAAATATCCGCGC
>CAXFTV010000420.1:0-7252 GCA_964005845.1 uncultured bacterium | reverse complement strand
CGTCCACTTTGCCCGTTTTTTTGTGTTTATGGAAGCGGCCGAGCACGAGTTCCTGCGCTCGCTGGAATTGAGCGTGCACCTGGAGCACGAAGGCGATATCATAAGCTGGCCCCGCCTGGGCGCCTCGTGCGAATACCTCAGCCCGATCCGCTTTGAAGAGCAGCTCGACATCTGCCTGCGCATAGCGCGCAAGGGCACCAAGTCCCTCACCTACGCCTTCGACTTCAGCTGCGGCGAGGTCGCGGTGGCCCGCGGCGAACTGAAGGTGGTGTGCTGCGTGTGTAACCCGGGCGAGAAGATGCGCGCCCTTCCCATTCCGGATTTCATTGCCGAGCGGCTCGAGGCGGCTTCTCAAGCTTTCGCAAGCAAAGGAGATAGACCATGAACGAAGACGAAAAATACCTCTTTGACCTGAACGGTTATCTGCTCTTGAAAGAGGTGCTGACAGAAAAAGAAGTAGCGCGCCTCAACGAAGGCATAGACCACCACGGCGAGCAGCTGGCGCCGATCGACCAATCGCTGGCCGGGGGGTCGGAGGCGCTGGAGGGCACCTCGCGGCGCAAGGATCTGGGCGGTATGCTGGGCTGGGAGCGGCCCTGGTGCGAACCCTTCCGCGAATTGCTGGTGCACCCGAAGGTCAAACCCTACCTGGATGCGATCCTGGGCGCGGGCTATCGCCTCGATCACGGTCCGGGCCTGATCGCCATGGACGAGGGCTGCGAGGGGGGCACGCTGCACGGGGGCGGAGTGGAGCGCGAAGATTTATCGGAGGCGTACTTTTTCAAAAACGGCCGCATCTACACCGGTCTGACCGTGGTCGAGTACATGCTGGCCGACGAGGGTCCGGGCGATGGCGGCGTGGCGGTGATACCGGGCAGCCACAAGGCCAATCTGCCCTGCCCGCAGAGTATGAAGGGGTGGGAGCAGCACCAGGAGCACGTGCTCGAAGTACAGGCGCGCGCCGGCGACGCCCTCATCTTCACCGAGACGCTGACGCACGGCACACTGCCGTGGCGGGGCAGCCACGAGCGCCGGGCGCTGCTCTACAAGTTCAGTCCGGGGTTCCAGGCCTACAGCGCCGGGGCGCACGAGATTTCCTATTCCGACTATATCGAGGATATGGGCGAGGAGGAACGAGCGGTAATGGAGGCGCCGCACATCCGCCGCCGCTAGCGCGCTGCGGCAGGGGCGCCTAGGCCGCCGTATAGCCCCCGTCGACCGGCCAGGCGGCGCCGGCGACGAAGGAGGCCTCGTCGGAGGCCAGGAAGGCGATTACATTGGCTATTTCTTCCGCTTCGCCCATGCGGCCCATCGGGTGCAGGTCGCGCATGGTTGCGTGGATCTCGGGGTCGCCGGTCACGTTCTGGGTCAGGGTGGTGTAGACGAAGCCCGGGCACACGGCATTCACCCTGATCCCCTCCCGGGCCAGGCGCACCCCCATGTCGCGCGTCAATTGCACCACGGCGCCCTTGCTGGTCGGGTAGGCGTTGAAGCCATCCGAAAAAGGCAGCGTGGTCGGGTAGCCGACCAGGGCCATGATCGAACCCATGTTCACAATGGCCCCGCCGCTGCCGCGGCGCATGGCTTCCACCGCCGCATGGCACATCAGAAAGGTGCCTTTGACGTTGGTCTCTATGACGGCATCCCAGCGCCTCTCGAAGTCCGCCGCCGGGTCCACCGTGCGCGGCGTAATGCCCGCCGAGTTGACCAGGATGTCGAGCTTGCCGAAGCAATCGACGGCGGTCTGGACGATGGCTGCGGTGTCGGGGCGCTGGCAGACGTCGCCGCAGATGGTTTCCAGGGCAGCGGGGCCGGCCTCCAGTTCCGCCGCCAGCTTTTCCAGCGTCTCCCGATTGCGGTCGCTGGCGACGACGCGGGCTCCCTCTTCGAGGAAGCGCTTCGCAGTGGCCCGGCCGATGCCCGAGGCCGCGCCGGTGACGATAGCTACTTTTTCTTGCAAGCGCATAGCGAGTCTCCAATTCTTTTCCGGGTGAATAGGGCGCAAAAAAACTACGCAAAACGAGAGCCAGGTGGAAAGTCTGCTGGAGAAATAAATCATGCAATATGAAATTCTGGGCAGAACGGGGTTGCGGGTCAGCCGGCTGGGCATGGGCGGTCTTTTCGTCTCGGCGCATGGGGCCGGGAGAGAAGAGGGGGTGCGCGCCGTGCGCCGCGCCCTGGATCTGGGCATCAACTACATCGATACGGCGCCGGCCTACGGGGATAGCGAAGAGGTCGTGGGGGCGGCGCTGGGGGCGGCCCCACCGCCCTGCGTGCTCTCCACCAAAATCGGGGGCCGGCCTCAGCCCTTCGATCCGCGCGACAAGGAGGCCCTGCGCCAATCGGTCGCAACGAGTCTGCGCCTGCTCAAGCGCGACGCGGTGGATATTTTGATGATTCACGAACCCGATCGCCCCGGGCAGTACGACTGGTTCGCGGATTGGGAAAACTTCCAGGGTCCCGTGTGCGAGCTGCTGGACGAACTCAAAGCGGAGGGCTTGATACGCTTCACCGGACTCGGGGGCACGACGGCGTACACCCTGCCCCGGCTCATTGACTGCGGCCGCTTCGACGTGGTCCTGACCGCGTTCAACTACAGTCTTCTCTGGCGGGAAGCGCTGATTTCCGTGATTCCCGCGGCCAGGAGACAGAACGTGGGCATCATCGTGGGCTCGCCCCTGCAGCAGGGGGCGCTGGCGAGGTGCTACGAGGAGCAGGTGCGGGAGGGGGCTCCCTGGCTCTCGCCGCCAAGGCGCGAGCAGTTCGAGAAACTCTACGCCCTGGTCGCCGAGCTGGGCATACCCCTCCCGGAGCTGGCGCTGCGCTTCGTCCTGTCCAACCCCGATATCACGACCGTACTGACGGGGGCCCGCGGCGTCGAGGAGGTGGAGAAAAACGTCGCGGCGGCGCGGCGCGGGCCCCTGGACCTGGAGGTTCTGGGGCGCCTCAAAGAGATCGCCGATATGGTCCCTTTCCGTCCCTTTGAGGAGCCCTTCGGGCTGCCTTTCAACAGGGAGTACAAAGGGCCGGGACGCGCTTAGCGCAGGTCGCCGGACGCCGGCTCGAAAAAGGTTCCAGGCAAGGTGCTTGGGGCGGGCCGGACGACCTCGCCGCGGAAAGGAAAGTTCCAGTGGATATCGATGCCCAGTGCCGGGAAATCCTCACGACCGGCTTCTGCGTGCTCAAAAAGCTGCTGCCAGAAGATGTCGTGCAGGCCTGTGCCCGCTCCTTTGCGCCGCTGCTGCAAGCCCACGTGGCCCGCTCCGACGCGGCGCCCAACAGGGGGCCGGCGCGCCATTTCGTCCCCCTGCCTTTCGAAGCGCCTTTCGCCGATCCGATCCTGTACGAAAACAATGCCATCCTCGCTATCGCAGAACGCATCCTCGGCGCCGATATGGCCATCGGCACCTACGCCACGGACACGCCCCTGGAGGGTTCGGTTTATCAGGATGTTCACTCCGACATCGGCCCGCTCTTTGCGGAGCTGGACTTCATCCCCCCGCCCTACGTGATCGCGGTAAATTTTCCCTTCGTCGACGTGGAGCCGGAAAACGGCCCTTTCGAAGTCGCCCGGGGCACCCATCTGCTACCCCGGGAGGCGGCCCTCGAGCGGCTCGAAAGCGGCGAGATCGCGCTCGAACCGCTCTGCCTCGAGATCGGCGATGTCCTGATTCGGGACCCGCGCTGCCTGCATCGCGGTACGCCCAACCACACCCCGATGGCCCGGCCGGTGGCGGTGATCAGCCTGGTGCGGGCGTGGTATCGTTTCGTTTATATTCCCTCGATCCCAAAGATCGAATACGAAAAACTGTCGGAGCGTGCCCGCCAGCTTTTTCGCTTTATTCCGGTGGGAGATTGAAAGGCTATCCCCCATTCACCAATTGCCGAGAACGGAGTTGAACTACTATGAAACGTCCCCCTACCGAAAGCCTGGGCGCGGGCTTCTTCCACCACGGCGTGGCCACCCCGGTCAGCAACCACCGCGGCACCGTCGCCACTGCCGACGGCCAGGGTCGCGACCTGGTTCTGGTCTGGCTTTTCGACAACCGCGGCGGCTATGCCCTGCTCTCGATCGAGGCCGAAAGCGGCAGCGCCACAGAGCATCCCATGCCCTTCCCGCCCGGTGGCGACTGTCCCTATGCCTCCATCCTCTCCAGCCGCAACAAATACTATACCCACTTCAACAGCCATTTCGTCGAATTCGATCCGCGGGCAGGCGAATTCACTTTTTGGCAGCAGACCGCGCCGCAAATGGCCATGGGTATGACCGAGGACGATCAGGGCCGCATCTGGTCGGTGAGCTACCCCGACAGCGGCGTCGCCTGCTTCGACCCGCAGACCCGCGCGTTCGTCGATTACGGCCACGTCTACCGGCAGAACTGGAACCAGTACCAGCGCTACGTCGCCGCCGACGACAGCGGTTGGCTCTACTTCGGCATCGGCAACACGGCCAGCCAGCTCATCGCCTTTGCGCCGGACGGCCGCACGGCGCAGCCGCTGCTGTCCGAGGCCGAGCGCGGCACCGGCAGCGCCTATGTCTACCGCGATCTGGACGGCAAGGTCTACGGCCTGGCGCTGGCGGGCCAGGAAGCCGCGGGCTGGTGCGAATTGTACCGCGGTGCGGCGCGCAAGATCGCCAGCGCGCCGCCGCGGCGGGCCAAGCCCATAATCACCGCCAGTCAGAGCCTCTTCCACCGCGATTTTCCCAGCGGCCGCCGCCTGGAAAGCTGTGATCTGGTCGAGCGCTGCCTGGTCGTGGCCGACCCGCGGACGGGGCAGCGGTGGGAGCACCACTTCGAATACAGCAGCGAGGGCGCCCACCTCATGGGGCTGGCCACTGCCCCGGATGATACCATTTGTGGCGGCACTGCCTTTCCGATGCGCTTTTTTCGCTACGATCCGGCCAGCGACAGCTGGGAAAATCGCGCCAGCTACAGCCAGTGGAACACCGTGGCCCGGCAGGGCGACCGCTTTTTCGTCGGCGGCTATCCCGGCGGTTTCCTGCTCGAATGGGATCCCGGCAGAGCCTGGGTCCCGACCGCAAAGGACGATCCCGGGGGCAATCCCCTCTTCCTCGGTCAGTGGTCCCCGTCCATCTACCGGCCCCACTGCCTGCTGGCCCACCCCGATGGCCGCACCCTGGTCCTGAGCAGCACGCCCGCCTATGGCTATACCGGCGGCGGCCTGCTATTCTGGGACCGGGAGAGCGGCACCTCCACCCTGCTCGAACACACCGATCTGCTGCCGCAGCACTCCACCATGAGCCTGGTGGCCCTGGAGGAAAAAAATCAGTTGCTCGGGGGGACCACCACCAGCCCGGGTACCGGCGGTGAAAAAAAGGCCGCTGCGGCCGAACTCTACCTGCTGGATATGGAGCGCAAGGAGGTGGTCTGGCACCACCCCGTCTTCGCCGCGGCCCAGGAGTACACCGATCTCTACTGCGCCTCCGCCGACCGCGTCTACGGTTTCGTCGATCGCACCACTTTCTTCGTCTTTGACCCTTCCAGCCGGGAAATCGTCCACCGGCAGGAGACCGAAAAAACCTGCTACCATCAGGGTCCGCGGGTTTTTGTCCGCGGCGACGACGGGACCCTCTACGTCCTCTTTGAAGCGGGCATCGCCCGCATCGAGGAGACCTCGTTCGAGATCCAGATGCTGGCGCGGGCGCCGGTGCCGATCCGGGCCGGCGGCGATTTCCTGAATGGCCGCATCTACTTTTCCAGCGGTTCGCACCTCTACAGCTACCAGGTCGATCCCCAGAGCCGCGCGGCAGCGGCGCGTTGACCCGGCGGCGGCTATCGGGATGAGGCCAGCCGCGCGACCAGGATGGGTTGCCGCAGGCTTTTAAGCCAGGGCGCCGATTTCCTCCTCGCTCTGCTCCCACGCCGCCGTGAGTTCGGCCACGCTGTGCTCGAGTTCCTTCCGTTCCGCCTCCAGCGCCCGGACTTCGTCCGGTGGAGTCGATTCGTAAAAGGTCGGCTGGCAGAATAAATCGTCGATGGCCGCCAGGCGCGACTCGGCCTTTTCGAGGCGCCCCAGCAGCTCTTCCTGGCGCTGCTGGATGCGCTTCTTCTTCTGCTCCCTGGTGTAGGTGCTGGGCTGCCGTTCTCTTGGCGCCGCGGCGCCTTTTTTCGGGGTCTCCCCGGAGGGCGTTTTCTTCTTTTCCTTTTTTGCCTTGAGAACCACCCGGTCGGCGTCGAGGTGGTCGTCGCCGCAGAAGTGGACGTATTCCTCGTAGGTGCCCTGGTAGTCGAGGATTTCACCGGGTTTGATCTCCACCACGCGGCTCGCCAGCTGGGCGATGAACCAGCGGTCGTGCGATACCAGAATGAGCGTGCCCGGATAGTTCTTGAGCCCCTCGATCAGCGCCTCGATGGCCTCCAGGTCCAGGTGGTTGGTGGGTTCGTCGAGCACCAGGACATTGGGCTTGGCAATGGCCAGCCGGGTGAAAATGAGGCGCGCTGCTTCTCCCCCCGAGAGCGCGCTCAGGCGCTTCTTGACATCGTCGCCGGAGAACAACGTGAGTCCCAGCTGGCCGCGCACGAAGCCGATTTCCCGCTCCGGACAGAAGCGGCGAATCCACTCCTCGGCGGTGCTGTTGGGGGGATCGAGCTGCTCCTGGTGATCCTGGGCAAAGTAGCCCGGGTGGGTCTCGTAGCCCCACTCTATGGTCCCGGCGTCGGCCTCCAGCTCGCCCATGATGATCTTCAAAAGGGTGGATTTGCCAATGCCGTTGGGCCCCATGATCGCCAGCCGATCGCCCCGGCGCACCTGCAGATCCACCCCGTGCAGGACTTCGTTGTCGGCAAAGGCCTTCTCGATCCCCTTGATGGCGAGCACGTCCCGGCCGCTGTCGCGCCTTTGCTCGAAGCGGAAGACCGGATAGCGGCGCGAGCTGCGCGGCAACTCCTCGATGGCGTCGGCCTGCTTTTCGATCATGCGCAATTTGCTCTGCGCCTGCCGCGCCTTGGTCGCCTTGGCCCTGAAGCGGTCGACGAATTTCTGGTGGTGGGCGATTTCGCGCTCGCGCCCGGCGATGTCCTTTTCGCGGCGTTCGCGCTCCACCCGCTTGGCGTTGAGAAAGGCGCTGTAGTTGCCGCGATAGAGCATCACGGTCTCGTAGTCGACGTCCAGGATGCCGGTGCTGATATTGTCGAGAAAGCGGTGGTCGTGAGAAATCACCACCGCTGTCCCGGTGAAATCGCGCAGGAAGGTTTCGAGCCAGCGGATCGACAGGATGTCGAGGTGGTTG
>CAXFTV010000419.1:0-11458 GCA_964005845.1 uncultured bacterium | reverse complement strand
CGCATCTATACAACGAAAGAGCTCCCGCCGAGTTCACACTCTATGTCGTAGACGATATTACCGAAGGTGGTCCTTACGCGGGCGGCCTGGAAGGTACAATCCACTACGCGCCCCAGGCATACTCTGGTTTGGAAGTCTGGACCGAGGGTGATATCAACGCCGGCAGGCCATTTGCAGTGCACGTGGCAGCCGTCGACTGGTTTGGCAATATTCGCATGCACGACCATCGCATCATTCATCTAGGTGCCGATCATTCTATTGATCTGCCTGGCACTGTTCTGCTTGACCATGGCGTAGGCACGGTCTGGGCCACCAGTTCAATAGTTGGTGGGATCAACCTGCTCGCTTATGATCCCGTTGTTGTCGATGAAGAGTACTATATAGAGGGATGGCTGGGTGGTGATCTCGCAGCGGATATTTCTGCTGATAACTATCCAAATGAAGATGGTGAGACTTGGACAATTGACGGCATTGTGGACGGATATCAGGATCCGGATTTGAATCCGTCTGGAGATTCGCTTGGTTTGACGGGTTGGTTTGAAGGTTATGCATGGAAACCCTGGGAATATGATCCCGATAATACCGGTTGGAATCATATCACCGGTACTGCCTGGGTCGATGTTCTTCCTGCAGACGTGAAACGCCCCGAGGAACCGGGTGAGTTGGTTGCCGAGGATTACCTGGGAGCCGATGGTTTAGGTGATAATGGTGGTTTCGTCATCTTGACCTGGACGGTGCCCGAGGGATCCAGGGCGGATAGTTACCGCATCTGGCGCGAGATAGCAGTCAATTACGATGTGGACGAAGACGGCAATCTGGTTGAACTCGAGACACCTCAAATGGATTTGGTTCCCTGGGGCCAGGTTCCCGCTGCTCCAGGCGTGAATCCCATGCGTGCCGTAGTTGCTACGCTTGATGGAGTCGAGTCCTACTACGGTATCACTGCTGCCAAGGGCCGTGCGAAGCAGGCTTTTGGTAGTGCAGAAGATATTGCCGATCCCTATGAGCTCATGAGTCAGACCATGGTAGAAAGCAAGAAGGCGGCTAAATTGGATCCAAATCTTCCTGTTTTTGCTACCCTGACCCCCGAAGCTCTGACCTTCATCGACCGGGGCATTGTCCCGCGTTTGAAGGACACGGGTTCCACGCTGCTAGAATCCGACAAAGTTCGCACGGATGAGGCCGTGCGTGCGATAGATAATATTGCACCCGAGGCCATTCCTTCTCTGCAGGTGCTCGACACCCCGAACGATGCGGGCGGAAGCATCACCGTAACGTGGGTCAAATCCGAATCCGATCTCATGATTTCCCGCACCTTCGCTGGTGCCGTCGGTCCGTCTACGGCCGATGCGATCCAGGGAGTCAAAGGTTACAACATCTACCGCAGCGTGGGTGATGAGCCGGCGGCCCTGGTCGGTCAGGTTGGCCCGGGTGAGACCTCCTTTGTCGATCTAACTGCCTTCAACGGCGTGCGCTACACCTACTCGGTGAGCCCGTACGATGAAGACAATATCACCGAAGCCGGTCAGTCTGCTACAGCCCTGTCCATACGCAACAGAGTGTTCGACAGCTCTGGAGCGCCGATTGCAGGTCTCTTCGGATCGGACCACAAGGTTGGATTTGATGACTTCTTCATCTTTGCCGATAACTTTGGTCGGCAGGCAGGCGACAAGGATTTTGAACCGGCCTTTGATCTCAGTGCGAACAACAGGATTGATTTCGAGGACTTCTTCATCTTTGGTGATAACTTCGGCCGGATTGCCGTTGGAATCTCCAAGGTGGTGCCGGTGGCCATTGGTTTGAACGACAATGCCCGCCTCGACCTCTATGCGGTCGAAGCACTGCCCCAGATCGGGGAAGAGATGGTCCTCAATGTCAGTCTGGCCGATTTCGCGGAACTCAAGGGGTACGGCTTCACGGTTAGCTACGATGCCACTACATTTGAGTTCCTCCGGGCCGAAGGCACCGATAACCTGCTGGGTAGCGCCGAACTTGCTCAGCCGCAAGTTTTGGCACAGTCCGAAGGTGAAGTATCCATTGCTGGATACGGCGATGCCGTCCAGAAAGGCGAACTCGGCGTCGACTTGATTTTCCGTCCCATAGCCGAGACAGAGCAGAGTCTCATCGAACTCACACGGGGTGAGTTGAGCGATGATAGCTTCGCACTGAATTCGGTTGCTTCCCTTGGGGCGATTGAAATCGAGACCCGGCCGGAAGTCTTTGCACTGGGCAACAACTATCCGAATCCGTTCAATCCGGCCACGACGATCAAATATCAGTTGCCCGAGGCCACTGATGTGAGATTGGAAATCTTCAACGTGGTTGGCCAGGTTGTGCGCACTCTGGTTGCGGATCCCCAGGATGCCGGTCGCTACACCGTTCAGTGGGATGCCACTAACGATGGCGGACAGCCCTTATCCTCTGGAATCTACTTTTACCGTCTGCATGCGGGCGAGTTCCAGGAAGTTAATAAGATGCTGTTGCTGAAATAAGTGGGATTCTGGATGTTAATGAGATGGGATCCCTTGCAGTTGGGGTCCCATCTCATTGTATATAATTGGAATATATTGTGATATCACAATGACGAGCGAGAACGAGAGAGACATAGGAGAGATTATAATGAGTAAAAGTGTGAAAAAAAGCTTACCGCTCGCCCTTGCCGTCTTACTGGCGCTGAGTGGTGCTATCTCCGCTACGCCAGAGAGCCCTGGAGATAATGCAAATGTCGTCATCTCATTATCCCAGGATACTTTTTCAGGTGTTGGGGCGGGAGAGTCTTTTAATTTAACTATATCTGCTGCAGGTGTTGTAGAGTTCAAGCAGTTGGAGATTGTTCTCAATTTTAGTCCTGCAGGGGCCTTCAATCTGGATGCATTGGCATTTGCTCCTGGTGCAGCAACTCCTATTTCTCCTGGTATTAGCACTGTCGACGAGGATACTCGCTCCGGTGGTGGTGCTAATTTTTCAGGGGGTTTTACTGGGGATACAGATTTGGGCGTATTTACAGTTGTCATGGCCGATGGCTACGATGGCGGCGAGGCAACGGTTGAGATTGAGCGAGTACAAATCGGCAAAACCTCGAGCGACTACGATTGGGTTGGTAGTGGTCTGACCATTACCATCAACCCCCCGGCGCCACCCCCGGTAATTACCAGCATCGATCCGGCCCAGGGCCCCACGGCTGGTGGTACTGCAGTGACGATCACGGGTGAAAATTTCCAAGACGGTGCGACCGTGACCATTGGAGGAGCGGCGGCAGCGGCTACTTTTGTCGATGCCAATTCTCTTAGCGCCACATCCCCCGCCGGAAGTGTCGGAGCGGCGGATGTCGTAGTGACCAATCCCGATCAAAGTTCTGCTACATCAGCCGGAGCTTTCAGCTATCTGCCTCCGGTAATTACCAGCATTGTTCCGGAGGAGGGTCCCACAGCAGGTGGTACTCTAGTAACAATCACGGGTGAAAATTTCCAAGACGGTGCCACCGTGACCTTCGGAGGGGTGGCAGCAGAGACCACTTTTATTGATGTAACCAGTCTAACGGCGGTTTTACCGGCCGGCGCAGTGGGTTCGGTAGACGTAGTGGTAACCAATCCTGATGGAAGTTCGGCAACA
This sequence comes from uncultured bacterium, assembly GCA_964005845.1. Classification (GTDB taxonomy): domain Bacteria; phylum Latescibacterota; class UBA2968; order UBA8231; family UBA8231; genus CAXFTV01. Next base: position 7,846 of record CAXFTV010000419.1, on the reverse strand, counting down.
AAAGCGGACGCTTTCGGTTATCTGCCCCCGGTAATCACAGCTGTCGTTCCCGTCAGTGGGTCCATATCGGGTGGCGCTTTAGTGACGATTACGGGCCAAAATTTTCAGGATGGTGCGACCGTGACCTTCGGAGGGACAGAAGCTGAGGCTACATTTGTCGATGCGACTACTCTAACGGCGATTTTACCGGCCGGTGCAGAGGGTACGGTAGACGTGGTGGTAACCAATCCCGATGGAACTTCGGCAACAAAGGCGGACGCTTTTCAATATTTGGCCGCTCCTGTCGTTTCCGCTATAGATCCGGTCAGTGCCCTTACGACGGGTGGCACTGAAGTGACGATTACGGGACAAAACTTCCTTGATGGCGCGACTGTGACCATTGGAGGTGCTGCAGCAGAGGTTAGTTTTGTTGATGAAAATACTCTGACGGCTATCGTTCCCGCAGGTGAAGAGGGTATAGCGGCCGTAGTTGTAACCAATATTGATGGCAGTTCGGGGTCTTTGACCAAAACTTTCACCTACTTACTTATCGAACCGGCGCTGATTGCCGGCAGCGATACCGATGCCAGCGTGGATTTTTCAAATCCTGGATCCGGTGATACCGAAGATGGCAGTGATGGCGAAGTCGAGTTCAGTGTAGATTTTTCCGGGTTTGGAGACGGTGAAGCGACAATAACTTGGGCCGTTACCAACCACGGCTCAGAAACAGTTTACATGGTAGATGCTAATACGATAGAGATATTGGCTGGGACTACAGAAACTGTCTCCTATCAAACAGATGGAGGTTCGGACTACATAATTCTCGATTCCGAGGGCGATAGGTCTGCTGGAACTACCAGTGTAACTGCAACAGCCTCAACTACAGCTGAAAATTCAGAAGGTGTGTCACGCGAACTATCCGTTGTCTTCAGCGCAACTTGGGATGTTCCGGTGGCCGCCGAACTGGCCAGCATAACAGGCGAGTTCACCCTTGATCACGAGGTATTTTTGCAGTGGGCAGTTTCCTCGCAGTCAAACAATCTGGGCTGGGAAGTGCACCGCAGCATTGATCGGATTCACTTCGAGCCGGTGGGAGATCTGGTCCCCGGTGATGGCACTGCAGATGCTTTCCGAACTTATAATTTTATGGACAATAATTTGCCTCAGGCAGATGTTCTCTATTACTATTTGAAGCAATTGGATCTGGATGGCACTTCGGCGCGCAGCGATATAATTGAAGTTGTATTATCTCCAGCGTCCCTGCAGCTACCTACGGCTAATACCCTGTGGCAGAATTTCCCCAACCCGTTTAATCCAGAGACGATCATCAGTTTTGATTTGTTGGAGGATTCTGTGGTGAGTCTGGTTATTTACGATGTGGCTGGTCAGGTCGTCCAGACTCTCACTCGGGCTCAGGAAATGCGGGCAGGCCATCACCAACTGGTTTGGAACGGCCTTGACTTAAATGGTGCCAAGGTCAGTAGTGGGGTTTATTTTTATCAGTTGAAGTCGAATAACTTTACTTCGATGAAGAAGATGACTCTGATCCAATAGGCATCTGGATCAATTTGTTGAGAAGAGGGCCGTTGATCTGATCAACGGCCCTCTTTCTTTTAGAAAAAAGTTGGCAACGCAGTGTTTAAACAAATATTTGGGGCTGAACAATGATCTTGCGTTCGATATCTGTTTAAGTTATATTGCAAGTAAGTACATGAGGTGGGGATTTTTTATGAAGGTCAGGGTTTTATTCTTTGCCAGCTCTAGCGAAATTGTTGGTTGTAAAGAAGCCGAGACAGAAATTGCAGAAGGGGCAACTGTAGGATCCTTTAAGCGAGATTTGATGCTTCAGTATCCAGATTTGCTCCGGCTCAAGAATGTCCTCTCCATAGCTGTCAACACAGAATTCGCAGACGATTTAAGAGTGCTTAAAGCCGGGGATGAAATTGCCTTCATTCCGCCTGTAAGTGGAGGGTAAGTTGTTTAAGATTGTCGACGCGCCGATTGCATCCGATGCATTGTACGAAGAGGTGTTAAAAGATTATAATGGTGCAGTGGTAACTTTTTGTGGCGTAGTGCGCGATCATTCAGGTGAAACCACTACCGATTTTCTGGTCTATGATGCCTACAAAAAAATGGCCGAAAAAAAGATGTCGGAGATCGGTGACCAGGCCAAAGAAAAGTGGAACATCGAGGATGTTGCCATACTCCATCGAATAGGCCGATTGGAAATTGGCGAAATTAGCGTGCTGATTGCAGTGGCTAGCCCGCACCGAGCTGAAGCTTTTGATGCCTGTCGATTTATCATAGACAAACTGAAGGAGACCGTTCCGATCTGGAAAAAAGAAGTAGGGCAAAACGGAGAGGCCTGGGTAGAAGGACCGCAGGCGGCTTTTGCGGGGGGATAAGCTATGCTGGTGAATTTCAGCTGGCTTGTACCGAATCAGATAGCCGGATCAGGACAAATTGGGGGGTATGGGATTTACGCTGAGGATAGCCGGGAAAAGTTGTTGGAAGATCTTGCCTTGTTGCGTGAACAGGGCGTTCTCGCTATTGTTTCGCTGACTGAAGAACCTTTGCACGAAGAGGTTTTAAGGGCCAATGGTTTAGCGTATTTACATCTGCCTATTATGGATATGCAGCCCCCAAGGCTTGAGGATATTAAACAGTTTATTGATTTCGTGAAGGTTTCAAAAAGGGAGGAGCGGCCAGTAGTCGTACACTGTGGTGCCGGCATGGGAAGGACTGGAACTATGCTCGCATGCTATCTGGTTGGACAGGGGCATAGTGCTCAGGCCGCTCTGGCGCAGGTCCGCCGGGGACGGCCCGGCTCTGTAGAGACCATAGCCCAGGAAGAAGTCATTGAGGATTACGCAGAATATTTAAACGCTTTTTCGAATGGAAAGAAGCCTTATTAGTAATCAATTGAAGGCTTGAAATCCCGAAGTGGGGAATAATCAGGTCGCCAAATAATTTAATTCTAAATTTTATCACCTACAAATCCTGGATAACCAAAAAATCAGGGAGGGGAGGTAAAGGATGGAAATTAATAGCTATCCAGCATGCAAGGCATGTTCTCAAGGAGTTCTGCTGCCGCTTTCCGATTATGGCAGGGATGGGGCTGCAATCCATTTTAAAGCCTGGGTTTGCACAAATCCAGAGTGTGGATTTCATCTGCGCATAGACAATGGAGAACTGAGTACGGGTAAAGAGATAAAGGAATCCTACAAATAGGGGATTCACCAACACAGTTTCTCGCTCAATTTAGCCTGAACCCTTTGCAAAGGTGCTTCTTGGGGTATGGTAAAAAGAATAATTTAAAAGGCTCCTTTCTCTACGGGAGCCTTTTCTTCTCTTTAAGGCGATAGTTGAATAAGAGCAATCTTGCGGACTGGGGCATCAAAGCTGGAGCACTGGCTCTGGCGGTGCTCCTCTGGTTTCATGCCGTAACAGAACATCCCTATGAGAAGAAAATAGATATCCGGTTGAAGGTACAAGACCCCCCCTCGGATCCATCATCAGAAAAGACTATAGTCGCCAATCTACTGCCCGAGCAGGTGAAGGTGCTGGTTTCTGGACAGGGGAAAGACTTGCTGAGGCTGAACGAGGATGATTTTTTGTTGCGGGTGACCCCAGAAGGAGGCCCGGGAAGTGTGCGTTCATATAGCTTAACTCCGGCCGATATTGAAGATAGGATTGCAGACTCAGATGTGCAGTTTGAGGAAGTTCTGGAACCAAAGGAAATAGAGATTGTCCTGGATAGATGGGCAGAACGCACAGTGCCGGTAATTCCTCTTGTCGAATTGGAGATTGCCGAAGCCTATACGCAGGTCGGTGCTATGAGCATCGAACCTGAGGTAGTCAAAATTTCTGGGCCGAGTGTCCAGATACCCGGGATAGAAGTTATCAGGACGGATTCGTTAACAAGAAAGAATATCCAGGAGGACATAGAGGAAAAGTTGTGGCTGAGCAATCCCCCAGGTATGCGTCTTCAGGTAGATCCGCCCCACGTAACGCTTAAGGTTGATGTTCAGATATTGGTCGAGAATGATATTGTTGATGTTCCCGTACAAATACGCCATACGAGAGGGGTAGATATCATTCCAGAACCGGCGCAAGTTAAAGTTAAAGTTAAGGGTGGTGTTGATATTATCGCCAATCTAGATGCTCAAAAGGATTTGGATTTGTACGTGGATTATCGCGATTACGATGGACAAAGTTTGCTTGTTCTCGCAGCAGAGGATAGCCTGTTCGAAATCAGAGAGATCGTTCCCGCAAAGGTAAATTTGGTGAAACGATAGGAAGAACCTTTCTAAATGGCAGTATGGAAAGAGTAGTATTTTTATGCGTGTGCTAGGTATAGAGACATCTTGCGATGAGACTTCGGCGGCGGTAGTTGACGAAAACTATGCCGTTCTTTCAAATATTGTGTTTTCCCAGCAGGATCATGCCCCCTACGGAGGGGTCGTACCAGAACTGGCTTCGCGGGCCCATATGCGTGCTATTGTTCCCGTCGTCAGGCAGGCCCTGGAGGTCGCGGGCAGCGATCTCGGTGCGCTGGATGGCATCGCAGTTACAAAGGGACCTGGATTATCAGGTTCATTGATTATTGGGCTTTCCCTGGCTAAAGCCCTGGCCCTGGCGACCCAAAAGTCTTTGATTGGCGTGCATCATATGGAGGGGCACATTTTTTCCAATCTGATCGAAAACGACATTGAGGTTCCACTGCTAGTTTTGCTGGTTTCGGGTGGGCATACGGAATTGGTCCTTGTGTCTCATCTGGGACATTATGAAATTCTTGGAAGAACACGCGATGATGCCGCTGGTGAAGCATTCGATAAGGTGGCGAAATTGCTTGATCTTTTACCTGACCAGGGAGCAGTCATGGGAGGCAAAGTGGTGGCGGAGCTGGCAGAAAAAGGCAATCCCGAGGCTATAAAATTCCCCCGGGCCCTGAAGCGCGACAACGGTTTTGACTTTAGCTTCAGCGGCTTAAAAACCGCTGTATTGAACTATGTGCGGCAGCGCGATGAAGATGAGATTGCCGACCAGTTGCCGGATATAGCCGCCAGTTTTCAGGCTGCGGTAGTAGATGCGCTGGTTGAAAAAACGATCAGGGCATCCGAACATACGGGCATAAAAGCTGTGGCCCTGGCCGGTGGAGTAGCAGCCAATAAGAGCTTGCGCCATCGTCTGCAAGATGAAGTAGAAGCTAGAAAAGGCAAACTGTACTGTCCCTCCCCAGCTCTGTGTACTGACAATGCTGCAATGATTGCTGCTGCAGGTCTATTTCATCTCTCCCGCGGTGAGCGATCCGACCTCAGTATAGATGTAACTCCCCGTTTAAGTTTGTAAGTAAGGAAATATTTCACAGCATGGCAGAATGGTTGGATCTAAGCATTCGCCTGGAGGGAGGCAAGGCATTCTTGCTCCTAATTCCGGTGGCGCTTGGTCTTAGCTATTATGCATACCGGCAGGCTCTTGGGCCCGAAAGGCGAGGAGTGCGTTCTGCCCTGGTGGCTTTACGCAGTCTGGCGCTGGGGCTATTGTTGCTGATTCTGACCGAACCCATCCTTGGGCTGTGGAGCAAAGAAGTCGTTTATCCCCTGGTTTTGATTCTGGTTGATACAAGTTCGAGTATGGCAACGGAGGAAGAGGGCGTCCAACGTCTCGAACGTGTACGGGCGGTCTTGAGGGATGGGGATTTCCGCAGGGAACTTGGCCGGTCTGAGTCTCTAGCATACGGTTTTGCAGAAGAATCCTATGAGATTTTGCTGGACACACTGGAGCTTGTACAAACGGGGGGACAGGCTACGGATCTGGCCAGTTCTTTGCGCCAGAGCCTGGAGCAGATAGCCGAGCGAAAAAAATTAGAGAATATTCTGCTAATTTCCGATGGAGCACACAATCTGGGTGAGGATCCGGTTAGAGTTGCGCGGGAAATAGGTGTGCCTGTCTACACCCTGGGGGTGGGTAGTGATGATGGCCTGGTGGATATACAGATTGTTCAGGCAAAAGCCGCTGAAATAGGTTATCTAGGTCATAATCTGAACATAGAGGCCGAATTGCGCAGCTGGGGGTACAAAAATAGGCCCATAGACGTCCTTCTCTACGAGGGAAAAAAGGAGATAGGTCGGCAGCGTCTTGTCCTAACAGGGGATAATGTGGTGCAAAAGCTGAGTTTTGATGTTTTGCCTAATGCCACCGGCCCCCACATATACCGCTTGGTTGTAGCGGCCCAAAAAGGGGAAGTTTCGCGCGAAAACAACGAGGCCCTGGTGTTTACGCGCATCCTTGAAGAGCGCGTTCAGGTTTTGCTTGTGGCTGGCAGTCCAAGCCCGGATCTAGCTTTTCTATATCGCAGTCTGGCGCTCGATTCTACTATTGTGGTGCAGACTGCAGTGCAAAAAAATAGCGACTCGTTTTATCAGAGGGATTTTGATTTGCGCAAGGCCTTGGTCGATAAGGATGTCCTAGTCCTTATCAATCCGGGACCTGGTCTGCTTTCGGGCAGTATGGGCAATACTATTAAAGAAGGGGTTGATAGTGGGGTTGGACTGTTGTTTGTCGGTGGTCCGCGGACCTATAAAAACTGGGATCCCAACATGGCGGTTGCAGAAATCCTGCCGGTTGCAACTGAACGGCGTGGGGTTCGATTTTTGTCCGGGGCGCAAGCGCTCAGACTCAGCCCAGAGGGCAGACATCATCCCGTGGTTCGCCTGCAGCAAGGAGCAACAGAAGTAGGAGGAGATCCGTGGATGCAAATGCCGCCATTGCCAGGTTACTTTCCACTTGCCAGCAAGAGTCGGGGCGCCATCGTTCTGGTAGAAGGGCAGGGCGAGGGGCATCCTTCCTTTATTCTGTCCGGATCCTATGGTAAGGGCAAGGTTATAGCGGCATTATCGGCAGCTTTCTGGCGCCTCGATTTATTGAGCAGTGGGGTTGGGGGGCGGCCGCAAACCATTCGAAACTTCTGGCGAGATGCAGTGAAATGGCTCGCTATCCAAATGTCTGCAGGGCGCTTGCGGGTATCGACCGAACGGCATATTTACCGGGCGGGAGAGAAAGTCATTTTTGCCGCCCAAGTCTTCGACGAACTCTTGCGTCCACAGAATGCTGCTACGGTACAGGTGGAACTGGATAAAGAGGGCCTGGAGTTCCAACTCCAGGACCAGGGTGGAGGGCGCTATCAAGGATCCTGGGCAGGTCTGGCTCCCGGTACTCACCACTATGCAGCCAGTGCCTATGGAAATGGATTTATTGGTGAAGATGAGGGGCGTTTTATTGTCGAACGGCACAGCGTTGAATCGGTGGATGTGCGGGCCGATACCGTGTTGTTGGGAGAAATAGCCCGTGCCAGTGGAGGGCGCTACCGCGCCCTTGGAGAGTGGCGTGAAATGCTGGAGTTGCTGGATCTGCAAAAGCACCTGGTAGAAAAGTCGACGGTGGTTTCTTTGTGGGATCAACGGTGGCTTGTAGTAATAGTAGTCCTCTTGCTGGGGAGCGAATGGTTTGTGCGCAAGCGCTGTGGCATGATCTGATGGCCGCAAATGGACGGGGAGATCATGCGGAGAGTCCGATGTGATGAGAATAGATATATGTGCTGGCCTGGGCGCTTTGGTTTTGGCCCTGTCTAATCCCCTTTGTGCTCAGGTCGTTCTCAGCGAGGTGATGCACGATCCCCATGGGGCTGATCACCACGACGAGTACATAGAACTTGTAAATATTAGCGAGACCGAGCCGGTGGATCTTAGAGGCTGGCATCTTGGCAGCGAGGAAGAACTCGATCGGCTAGTGGATAAGGGTACCGGATTGGTCCTAAAACCCGGTCAATTTGCTCTGGTGCTGGATGGAAGCTACTTCGGCAATT
>CAXFTV010000418.1:0-9466 GCA_964005845.1 uncultured bacterium | reverse complement strand
CAGTGGGTCCCAGGGCGGGCAATAGGGGTACTTGTCGGCCTGCCAGCCCAGCCACTGGCTATGGACCCAGTCGCGCAGCAGGGCGAATTTTTCCAGCTCTGTTTCTCCCGCTGCCACTACCTCGTCGAGCCGGTATTGCTTGCGCAGTCGCTCCAGGCGCGGGTGCGGTGCCATATAGGTGAAATCATAGGAACTGCGCGCGATTTCGGGATGATCCAATTCCAGGAGTTTGAGGTGCTCGAGTGCGGTTTTGTCCTCTTTGTTGTTTACCTGCAGGGCAATGCTTTCGAGAGTGGGGGTTTTATCGGCGGATCGGGTGCTCAGGGTGGCGCGAAACTGCACGAAGCGGCCCGGGCGCTCGAGGGTGGTGCGGCGCTCCCATGGGGTCCAGAAGCGCGGGTCGAAAGCCGGGCTCGATCCCGAGCGCATCTCGAACTGAATACGGCTTCCCGCCGGGGTGCGCGTCTGCGCGGTGAGGCGAATCTTTTGAATGTTCTGGGGCGGTGCGATGCGACCTTCGTGGTGGGGATCGGCCAGGTCGATGAAGGGCGAAGTGAGCTGGCCGGAAGGGGCGTAGCCTTTGAGGCGGAGGCGGACCATGTACTCGCCGCGGACGTCGTTATCGGGACCCAGGGCGGCTTCGTGCCAGGTCTTGCCGCCGTCGAAGCTGCGACTGCTGTGTCCTCCAGGGCCGGGGTCGACGTGGAGCACGCCGTGGTGGGAGAAGATGAATTCGTTGCGGCCGTCTCTGAGCATTCGGGCCGGAATGCGCTTGCGGTCCCAGCCACCCGTGAGCATGCGTTCGCGATTCTGCCGGTGGGAGAGTCGGTGGCCATTGACCAGGAGGCGCATGGGTTTTTCCTGGGTGGTGGAATCGGCATTGACGTAGAACAGCAGTTCGGCGCTTTTGACCTTGCCCGAGGGAATGTCGAAGACGACCCGGGAGCGGCCGCTTTGGTTCAGTTCTTCGCGGATCTGGCCTTCGACGCCGCTTTCGTGGGTCAGATGCAGAGTGGGTGACAGTTTCGCCGCAGCTCCGGTCTGGGCATCGATAAAACGATCGCGGGTATAATCGCGGAAATCATTGACGGTTATATTTTTCATTGGGTACTCCCGAGTTTGGGATTGAATGTCGGTCAGTAAATTCTGAACGTATGTGCGCGCTGCAATCGCGGCAGGGAGCGCATCCTTCCCCTCTACCGGCTCGAGTGCGAGCACCAGATTGCCCTTGTAGCCGATCCGGTGCAATAAGCGCAATAGATCGGCACAGGGCAGATCGCCCTGGCCAAGTTGTAGCGGTTTTTTGCCTCGCCGGTCGCACAGACGCACCAGGCCGATGCGGTCGGCACAGGCGTAGGCACAGTCCATCACATCCTCGCCGGCAGCGAGCAACTGGCCGGTGTCCAGCTGCACCCGAGCGCGTTCGTTAAGGTGCGGCAGAACCGTTTTGAAATCGGCCAGACCCTGAAGTCGGTTGCCCTGCTGGCTCCCCAGATTCAGGGTGATATCCGGGATGCGCTCCAGGAGCTGATTGATGCCGTGGATCAGGTCTTCCAGGGCCTCTTCGGTGCGCTCTCCGCCTTTGAGATTAGCAGCTTTTAGCCCCAGGGCGCGGGCCAGGTGGATGTCCCATTCTATCTGGTAGAGATTGTAGCTGAGGTTGCGCTCGTCCGAGTCGGCCTTGCGGCCGGTGAGGTTGCGGATGTTGAGGCCGGTGAGCTGGATGCCGGCTTCCCTCAGGTGGCGCCGCACCATAGGTACGCTAAGGTCGGGGTGTACCGGAGTGCTCGCGGTCCGGGCGCGGAAAAGTTCGATGGCTTCGAAGCCGGCCTTTTTAACGAAGTCCAGGGCCTGGGGCAGGAGGAGGTCGGGGCAGATTGAAGTGCTGCAGGTCAGTTGCATCAATTGATTCCTTCCCAGTACTCCCACATATCATCCGGCGTTTCGAAGCGAATACTGTTGATGTCTTTGTGCGCCATGCGGGCGTGTAGTGCCATGCGGATATTATGGGCCGCATTATGACTGCCCGAATGCACCAGCTGGCCATGCCAGAAGCAGACGGTGCCAGGTGCCCCGGTGATTTCCATGGCGGCGCCCGTTGCAAAGGCATTTTCGACGTTGCCGCTGTCGATGCTGAGCAAGGAGTGGGTTTTGAAGTAGGTGGTCGAGGCCTGGTGCGAGCCAGGCCAGACCGTGAGGCCACCGCCGCGATGTTCGATATGTTCCAGGTAGATGGTCGCGGCGATAGTGAAAGTGCGAACTGTACCTTCGGGAACTCCGTTAGTGGGAGTGTAGTAACTGTCGAGGTGACCCCGGGGGCTGAGGGCCCACTCTTCACTGCCCGAGGGGTAAACCAGGTGCGGTCCGGGGTCGGCTATCCGAGCCAGGCGATTGCGCCCGACCATTTCTTCAGCCATGGCGAAGATGGGGGATTCGTACAGGAGTGCCCGCAGGGCCGGATGGCTGCCGGGGATCGGGACTCGGGGTTGGGCGCCAATCCACGTTTGGGGATCGTTGCGGTCGGCTTCGATCCCTTCCCACAGGGCGTTCTGGGCATTGCAGATTTGTTCCCGGGTCAGAGTGTCGCGTTTGACCAGGTAGCCGTTTTCTTTAAAAAAGGTCTTATCTGCAGAGCTGAGGTAAGCCATATCGCAATCCTCTGGAAGCAGGGGTCGCAGTCTGGGCTAATATAGGGTTTGAAGAGTGGCAATGCAAAGATGAGTGAACTACTTTCCCCAGCGATCAACAGGCTTCGAGTTGGTAGCAGATAATTACAGGTACCCTATATTTAACCAGAGGGAAAAAACGCGTAAGTTTGGGGCATTCTCAAGCAATAACCAAGAGGAGAAAAGGCCGATGAAATTCATTATGTTCACCAAACACCTCGAAGGATTGGATGTAGCCGGTATTGCCGCAGCGTTAAAAGCCGCCGGCGTGGAGGGCGCCGATTTGTGCGTGCGGCCTGGTTATCCGGTGAATCCCGAGAATATTTCGACGGCCCTGCCGGCAGCGGCCCGGCTCTTTGCCGACGAGGGTTTGGCGATTCCCCTGGTCACTGCACCCGGGGACTTTAATCGTCCCGATCTGGACTACGCTGATGAATTCTATAGCGCCTGCGGTGCCGCCGGGGTCGAGCACATCAAACTGGGCTACTGGCACTGGACTCCGGAGATGGACTACTGGGAGGAGGTCGAGCGGATCAGGGGGTATCTAGAGGGTTTTCAGGAATTGTCCAGAAAGCACGAGGTGCAGACTGTAGTGCACAATCACTCGGGTCGTTCAATGGGGCTCAATTCGTGCGCCGCCATGAATCTGGTGCAGGGATTCGAAAAACGGCACGTCGGGATTTTTACCGATCCGGGCCATCTGTCCATCTGTGGTGAGCCCATCGACATGGCTCTGAATATCGTCAAGGACTACCTGGCAATTCTGGCCTTCAAGGATCTGGTGCGGGAGCCGGTAAAAGAAGGAGCTCGGGTGGTGCGCATGGGACACGGATTCGGCAACTGGAAGTTGTTGCTGCAGACCTTAAAGAAGATGAATTACGATGGGGCAATCAGTTTTCACAGTGAATACAGTGGCGAAGCGGTGGAAACGGTGATCGATCTGGCGCGAATCGATGTGCGCTTTATTAGAGGACTGATGGCAGAAGAATAGCAGGACCGGGGCGACAAAAGCGGCAAAATTGGTGCGGAAATAGTTGCCGCTGGGCATTGCATCAGCTGGGCGGGGTGAGTTGGGGAATAGGCAGAATGGATGCAAGGGCCCCGTGCTTGAACGGCGTGCGGCGAAAAGTGCTAAAGCGGGTAAAACGCCCTGCACCAATGAGAAAAGGCCCTCGCGACGAGGGCCTTTTCTCATTGGTCTAATTGTCCGTGACAATTAGATTTAATTTATGGTGCTCCCACGGAGAGTCGAACTCCGGTTACAAGATTGAAAATCTTGGGTCCTTACCGCTAGACGATGGGAGCACCCGTTCCATTTTTCTAGTATCAGAGATATAAAATATAGCGGCTGGTGCCGATCTTGGCAAGACTCCGGGAATCAGTCAAAAGCATTCATTTCCGGGTGTCGCTGGCCCCACGCCATGGCCGTTTCGTAGGCGTGGGCCAGGCGCAACAGGCGTCCTTCGTCAAAGGCGCGGCCAATCAGTTGCAGGCCGATGGGCAGACCCGCCCGGGTAAAACCGCAGGGCAGGGAAATGGCGCAAAGTCCTAGTAGATTGGCGGCCATGGTGTTGCGCAGGCACAGGCCGTTGATGGGGAAGTAGCAGTCTTCCTGGTCCACCTCTTCCACGGCAGCGGCCACGATCGGGGTGGTGGGAGTAATGAGTGCATCCACGGCGTGCAGGGACGCGGCAATGCGGCGCCGCAGATCGGCATAGCCGTTCTGAATGTCGAGGTAATCCACCGCCAGGAAGTCTTTGCCGTCCAGCATGCGGGCCGCGACGATGGGGTCGAACTTGTCCAGATTGTTCTCCAGTTCGTCCTTGAGATTGAGGTAGGTTTCCACTGCCACTAGGCTGCCGCGGGACCGCAGAACTTGCAGGTCGTCGAGTTCCTTCAGGGAGATATCGTCGACATGGGCATTGAGGTCGGCAAAGACCCGGGTGCTGGCGTGCACCGCTGCGGCGACTTCCTCGTCCACCTCGTCCCAAAAATCCTCCCGGGGCAGGGCGAGCCGCATGCCGGCGATATCGCCCTCGAGGTTTTCCAGCACGTCTTCACTGGGGTGGCCCCAGGTCGGGGGGGCGGCCGGATCTGGCCCGGCCAGGATCTGGTAGATCAGGGCCGCGTCGCGCACTGTGCGCACCATGGGACCGACCGAATCCAGGGTGCTGTCCAGGGGCAGGCAGCCCTGGTTGCTGAGACGGCCAAAAGTAGGTTTTAGGCCCACCAGACCGCAAAAGGAGGACGGGATGCGCACCGAACCACCGGTGTCGCTGCCCAGGGCGGCGGGGGCCAGTCCCGCGGCCACGGCCACGCCCGAGCCGCTGCTGGAGCCGCCGGGGATGCGCTGGGTTGCGGCGTCCCAGGGGTTCCAGGGGGTGCCATAGTGGTGGTTGATGCCGACGCCGCCAAAGGCGAATTCTACCATGTGGGTCTTGCCCAGGAGCACGGCGCCGGCGCGGGCCATTTTGAGGGCCACGGTGGCGTCTTTGGCGGGAATATTTTCCCCGAGCAGGATGGATCCACCGGTAGTCGGCAGGCCGGCGACATCGATGAGGTCCTTGAAGGCGACGGGGATGCCGTGCAGGGGGCCCAGGTCGGTGCCGCTGGCCAGGGCGTTCTCGGCGGCGCGCGCGCTGGCCAGCGCGCGCTCGGCGGTCACCGCGATATAGGCATTGAGTTTGGGATTATAGCGCTCGATGCGCTGCAGAAAGTGTTCGGTTAGCTCGACGGGAGAAAGCTCGCGTTGCCGCAGTCGCGTGGCCAGTTCGTGGACGCTGGCAAAGGTAGGGGTGTCATCCATGTAAATCTCCTTTCTAATCCTTGAGCGCAAAACCGGTGTAGCCGAGGCGGTCCTCGACGCCTTCAACCCCGCCGTCGGGAAAGTATTCGCGCCAGCGACGGGTCACCCTGTCGGAGATCTCTGCATCGGCAATCAATTCATCCGGGTAGCCAGGTTTCATGCGGCAGTCCAGAACTACGGGTGGGGTGAAACAGGGATGGTGCCGTCGCAGCCAGGTAGAGGCAGCACAGGTATCGGCAGCTGGTTCAAAGCGAGTGAAGGTACTCCACAGGAAAGTGATATTGCGCTCGACCACGCGGGTGTCCTCGACCAGGAAAATCAGCGGCCAGGCCGCCACGGCTGGATCTTGCGCCAGCTGGCGTGCATATTCGGGATCCTGGTCGTAGCCGGGTCCGGCAACGGCCAGGCAACCGGCGCAGTAGGGCGCCACAGCGCGTGCTCCCGCGGGCATCGCCTCGGTAAATTGACGCGGCAGTTCCCTCCGGGGTTCGCCGACGCCGATGAGGATGCCCTTGCTGCCCTGGTTGACGGCCGGGCCGGTATAGTCGAGGGTGTCCATCGCCAGGTTGGCGATGATGAATAGGTCGGTTTCGAATTGGGTCCGCGCCAGGACGTGTTCCAGCACCTGGCGGAAATCGGCCAGATCCAGGGGCTGGTCGATGACGAGCAGGAATTTGGTCAGGTTGAGCTGGCCGCCGTCTTCGCCCAGGATGCGGAAGGCGAATTTCATGGCCTCGCGCGGATAGCGCTCCTGGACCACGATGCAGGAGAGCGAGTGGTAGCCGGTTTCGCCGTAGCTCCAGATGGCCTTGATCGAAGGCATAACCAGTTTGCTGAGGGGGGCCATGAGGCGCTGGATGTAGTCGCCCAGGAAAAAGTCCTCCTGCGGTGGTTTGCCCACGACCGTGGCCGGGAAAATGGCGTCTCGGCGGTGGTAGATGTGGCCGACTTGCAGAATGGGGTAGTCGTGTTGCAGAGAATAGTAGCCGTAGTGATCGCCAAAGGGCCCTTCGGGCCGGCGCTCGCGCGGCGGCACCACGCCCTGGATGGCGAATTCGGCTTCGGCGATCAGGGGGTGGCCGCCCCGTGGGTTTTTTACCCGCTGCAGGCGGCCGCCCTGCAGCAGGGAGGCCAGGAGCAACTCGGGCAGACCTTCGGGCAGGGGGGCTATGGCCGCCAGGATGAGGGCGGGTGGGCCGCCCACGAAGATGGTCAGGGGCAGGCTGGCGCCGCGCTGTTCGGACAAATGGTAGTGAAAACCGCCGCCTTTCTGGATTTGCCAGTGCACCCCGGTGGTCTGGTCGTCGTAGCGCTGGATCCGGTACATGCCCAGGTTGTGGTGGTGGGTTTCTGGATGCTCGGTGTAGACCAGGGGCAGGGTGATGAAACTGCCGCCGTCTTCGGGCCAGGTTTTGAGCAAGGGCAGGCGTTCGAGCTGCGGCGGCGACTGCAGGCATTCGACGATGGGGCCCCGGTCGACGGTTTTCATGCCGACCTTGAGTCCTTCGAGCGCCAGATTGCGGTGCTGCCACAGCTTGCGCGGGGATAGGGCCGTGAGGTCTTCCGCCACCTGTACCAGTTGTTGGATGAACTGCTCGGGGCGTTTGCCAAAGGCCAGCTCTACGCGGTGCTGGCTACCGAACAGGTTGGTCACACAGGGGAAGTCGGCGCCTTTGACATTGGTAAAGAGCAGGGCGGGACCGCCGCTGGCGATGGCACGGCGATGGATTTCGGCCAGTTCCAGATCCGGGTCCACCGCAGTTTCTACCTTCACCAGCTGCTTTTCTTTTTTGAGCAGGTCCAGGAAATTGCGTAGATTTTTCATTTGTTTTTTGCCCTTAGTTAGCGGCGGCAAAGAGATTGTACGCAATTTCGCCGCAGTGGTAAACCTCAGGCCCATACATTGCAGCAAATCGAGGAGTTGATTTATGCCGCTAGAACTGACTTTGCTCGGGACCGGGACGCCTACTCCGCTGGTTTATCGCGCCGGTTCCAGTTACCTGGTCACCCTGGATGATGAGGTGCTGCTTTTTGACTGCGGCCCTTTCTGCGTCCGGCGCCTGCTTGAAAAAGGGGTGCCGCCGACTCGCGTTTCCACCTTGTTTCTCACCCATCTGCATTATGATCACTGTGTCGATTACGGCTACCTGACGCTGGTGCGCTGGGATCAGGGGGCGGGCAAGATTCCAGACTTAGAGGTTTATGGCCCCCCGGGCACGGCGCGCATGACCGAGTTGCTCTTTGGCGAGGAAGGCGTGTACGGGCCGGATCTGGCCGCGCGCACCATCCATCCGGGTTCGCATATTGTCTACGAGGTGCGTGGTGGGGTGCTGCCGCGCAGACGGCCCGAGTCATTGGTGCAGGAGGTCGGGCACGGAGGCGTGGTAGAGAACGACCGGTGGAGTGTACAGGTGGCCGAAGTAGTCCACGTGCAGCCGCAGCTCACCTGTCTGGCCTACCGCCTGGAGGCGGGGGGGCATTCTATTGTATTTGGCGGGGATACCGCACCCGTGCAAAGTCTTGTAGAACTGGCGGCAGGAGCCGATGTTTTGCTGCACATGTGTCATTTTGTCAGTGGCGAAGTTACCGACCTTCGGATGACGAGTTGCTGCTCGGGACACCTGGATGCGGCGCGCACGGCGCGAGATGCCGGGGTGGGCACACTGGTCCTGGTGCATCTGACCGAACAGGTGGAGCGGCCCGGCACGCGCGAGCGGGTTCTGGCCGAGAGTGCCCAGATTTTTACTGGTAATATCATTTTTGCGGAAGATTTACTGGAGGTGCCGATCGGTGCCATCGAGGTGGAAAGGATTCAGTAGGAGAGGAAAAAGCACGCTTGACATGCTTTGTGGAGAACGCTAAAATAATGCTCGGTGCTTTGCATAAATCGGCGGGTGGCCGGACGGGGGTTGGGCCTCGGTCGCTTTATGGTTTCTGGGGTTAGTCCTAGCCCCCGATTCACTCCGCGAACCGGCGCCAACCATCCGGCGCGACCCTGCCTTAAACGCGTCCGCATAAAATGCCGCCAGGCCCAATCCCCGTTCTCGCCAGCCGCATATATTCAGTATTAGGTGAAGTTTTATTTTTCCTAGAAGCAGTTTCATAACTTGAGAGTGGTATAAGTTTTTTTTTGATTCGGATTTATGTATGTTGTTTCTCCGAAAGGAGACCTTCCATGTCACGACACGAATCCGAATTAACCGATGCACAATGGGTGTATATCGCCCCGTTACTACCCGAAGTGAAAGCCTCGCCGAAAGGGGGGCCCAAACCGATTCCCAATCGGCCCGTTTTTGAAGGGATCTTGTGGGTGTTACGCAGTGGGGCCCGTTGGAAAGATCTGCCGGATCGGTATCCCTCCCCCAGTACCTGCTGGCGCCGCTTACGCGCCTGGGAAGACCAGGATGTCTGGCTAAAGGCCTGGCGCGCGCTGCTCAAATCACTGGATGAGCGGGGCCAACTCGACTGGGCCGAAACCTTCGCCGATGGCAGCTTTGCCCCGGCGAAAAAAGGGGGGCCTGTGTCGGAAAAACCAAACGTGGAAAGGGTACGAAGTGGATGGTGGTGGTCGACGGCCAAGGTATTCCTCTGGGAAACTACTTGGAATCGGCGTCCCCGTCGGAAGTCACCTTGATTGAGCCAACGTTGGAACGAGTGGGCGTGCCGCGACCGGGGCGGGGTCGGCCGCGGAAAAATCCTCAGCGGTTGATCTACGATAAAGCCGCCGATTCGGATCCGTTGCGTGCCCGATTGGCGCGAAGAGGCATCGAATTGATTTGTCCGCATCGCAAGAATCGAAAAAAACCACCCACCCAGGATGGCCGTCCATTGCGTCGCTACAAGAGGCGATGGACGGTCGAACGCACCTTCTCTTGGTGGGGCAATTTTCGTCGACTGGTCGTACGTTGGGAATATCATATCGAGATGTATCAGGCCTTTGTCAATGTGGCTTGTCTGTGGATCGTCCTCGGACAGTTATGAAACTGCTTCTAGT
>CAXFTV010000417.1:0-4278 GCA_964005845.1 uncultured bacterium | reverse complement strand
TATAACAGGCAAACCCACACAGCGCCAGTCGGCGCTGGCGTTCCAAGAGGCGGCAGAATACCCAGGCCAGCGCCAAACCGAGCCCCACTCCCGCCAGGTAGAGGCGATGTTCGTTCACCAGCACGTAGAGCGGCACCACCAGGGTTGGCAGCAGCACCAGGATCCACCAGGCGAGGGAGAAACGCAGCACTCGAGGGCCCCGATACAAAAGCAATAGAAAAAGCGACAATAGCACTATTCCCCCAACCAGTACCGCTCCCTCTCCAGGCCGATCTGCAGTAAAAAACTGGTGTTCCACGCTCAGTTTTACGGGCATAAAAGCCAGCATTTTATAATAAATCAGGGCTTTGATCTGGGTCCATAACTGGACATCGAACCCCCTGACCGGTTCCAGTAGCGCCTTGCCCACCAGTTGCCGGGTAGAGAAAATATAAACCAGGTCTAGAGCGACAAAACCGAGATAGTCCCTCCACTGGCCCAGCCATTTTCTCGGGTCTCGCAAAAACCAGTCGCAGAGTATCAACACGGCCACCAACACCACCGCGACCGATTTGACCAGCAGGGCCAGAATCCCACCCGCCACAGCCATTCCGTAGCACAGCCAGCTGCCCGTGCGCCCGAAGCGGATATAGGCCAGGCATGCGCCCAGGAAGAAAGAGGTCATCAGCAATTCGGACCGGCTGCTGATGTAGTTTACAGTCTCGGCACTAAGCGGATTCACGGCAAAAAAAAGCGCTGCGATCAGAGCTCTGGTCGCATGCTGGCAAAGGGCCAGCAAAAGCAAAAACACCAGCGCCGCATTGACGCCGTGGAGGAGGGTATTGAAAAGGTGATAGCCGCTTGGGCTAGCCCCTGTCAGGGCATAGTTGAGGGCATAGGAAGAAAGCAGCAGCGGCCGATACATGGCATTTTCCGGACGCACCGAAAAAGTGCTGGGATCGCTGAAGAATAAGGGGATATTTTCCAGCGAGCGAACGTGGGGATTGTCGACCAGGGAGTGAAAATCGTCGTAGTGAAAGCCATTGCCCAGCCCATTCAGGTGGACGGCGCAGGCACATAGGAAAACCAGTAGAGCCCGGCCGGAAGTGCGGTGCATAGGGTTAAATCTTACTCCGCCACCGCCAGATCCACAGCGACGAAATCGCGTGCCCCTTCATCCCAGGAAAAACATTTATAGCCCCTCACGCTGCCCTCGTACAGCGAAACGACCAGATAGACCGCCTCGGGATAGGCGGGTTCGCCCCAGACCATAGCACGCTCTTTGTCCTCGTCGGAGAAATAGGCATCGCAGTCGATGTGAGAATGGTAGAAACCCGCCAAGCTCCCCCCGCTCCTCTCCGCTGCCGAAATAATATCGTAGAGTTCCTGTGGCTCTATGAAATAGGCAATCCGCGCATCCCGGGGATGCTTTTCAGGATCTTCGGCATGCAGACGATCCTGTATATTCTCGCAGGGATGCACGCGGACATCTTCCTCGCCGCCGGCCCGGCTCAATATCCCGCAACACTCGGCCGGATACTCGTCTGCGGCCTGCTTGTAAATCCTTTCCAATTCCCTTTTTCCAAGTTGCAACATTGACAAAATTCCTCTCAACTTATGTCGTCTTGAAGGGCCAGGCGCCACATTGGACTGCTCATGTATTTGTCGCCGCCATCGCAGAAAATAGCTACCACCACACCTTCTCGAAGTTGCCGGGCCACCTCAATGGCCCCCCAGTAGGCAGCGCCCGAAGACTGCCCCACCAGAACGCCTAAAGTCCGCGGCAAACTCAGGGTGATATCGTAGGCATCATCGGTTTGCACCGAAAGCTTGTGATCCAGGAAACTTTCGTCGTAAATCCCGGGGACGATCGAACTCTCCATATGCTTGAGCCCTTCTATGCCATGAAAGGGCTCGGCGGGCTCGACGGCGATTACCTGAATATCGGGATTGAAGCTCTTCAAACCGCGCCCGGTTCCCATCACCGTGCCGCTGGTGCCTATAGTGGCGACAAAATGGGTCACGCGGCCCTTGGTCTGAGCCCAGATCTCGGGCGCGGTGGTATCGCAATGGGCTTTCCAGTTGGCGGGATTGTTGTACTGATCGGGTTTGAAATAAAGGTCGGGGTCTGCCTCGAAAATTCGCCGGGCCTCCAAAATCGCGCCATCCGAAAGTTCGCCCGGATCGGTGAGAATGACCTCTGCCCCATAGGCGGCGAGGACCGATTTGCGCTCCTCGCTGACATTGGCCGGCATTGCCAGTCGCACTCTATAGCCCTTGGCAGCACCAATCATGGCATAGGCAATGCCGGTATTGCCCGATGTAGAGTCCAGGATAATCTTGTCCCGCGTGAGTTCGCCTTGCCGCTCGCCGTCCTCGATCATCCGCCGGGCCGGCCGGTCCTTGACCGACCCTCCCGGATTAAAAAATTCGAGTTTGGCATAAACTTCGACATCCCTGGGTATGGCGGGATCGCGCAGCCGCAAAATTGGCGTATTGCCGATTTCTTCCACTACCGAACTGCGCAAAAGGGTTGCCGGTGCTGCCGCTTCTGTCGTCACAGTTATCCCCTCGACCTCCCGCTCCCTCCCCCGTTCAGAAGTCCACCCATCCACAGGGGGAAAGACGGGCCCGAAATCTTTCCAAATGCTTAATTTATCAATATATTCCACCCCCAAAATAGTGTCAACCGGTCGCCTTCTTGACAGGGGACGACCCAAGCCTTAATTTTTCGCTTTTACAGGCATTTTTCCCACTATTGCAGGGGGCTGGCAACCCGCAGCCCCCACGTTTTTACAAAGAATACCACATATGTCCGAATCGATCGAAAACTTAGGTGATTTGAAGCGGTCCCACGACTGCGGCACGCTGGGCAGTGACAGTATCGGCCAGTCGGTTACCCTGATGGGCTGGGTCTCCAAGCGCAGAGACCACGGAGGAGTTATCTTTATCGACCTGCGCGATCGCTACGGTATTACCCAGGCAGTCTTCAACCCCCAACACGACCCCGCCGCCCATGAAAAGGCCGACAGCCTGCGCAACGAATTTGTAATTGCGGTTCAGGGCGTTGTCGAAGCCCGTCCCGAGGGCATGGTGAACCCGCGCCTCAACACTGGCTCCATAGAGGTAAACTGCCATGCTCTGCGCATACTCAACACTTCTCCGCCGCCCCCCTTTAGCCTCGACGACACCCTTGATCTGGGCGAGGAAATAAGGCTCAAGTACCGCTTCCTCGACTTGCGTCGTCCCTCCATGCAGCAGAATCTCCTGCTGCGGCACCGCGCCTACCAGATAACGCGCAATCTCATGGATGGCCTTGACTTCATCGAAGTTGAAACGCCTTTTCTCACCAAGAGCACTCCGGAGGGAGCCCGCGATTACCTCGTTCCCAGCCGGGTCCACACCGGACGTTTCTTTGCCCTGCCTCAATCGCCCCAGACCTATAAACAGTTGCTCATGGTAGCCGGCTTAGATCGCTACTTTCAAATCGTCAAATGCTTTCGCGACGAAGACCTGAGAGCGGATCGCCAGCCGGAATTTACCCAGATCGACATAGAGATGTCCTTCATCAGCGAAGCGGACATTATGGCCGTGGCCGAGGATATCACGCGCGCGCTCTTTGCCGAACTCAGGAAAATCCAGCTACCCGATCCCTTCCCCGTGCTATCCTACGACGAGGCTATGGCTGCCTATGGTTCCGACAAACCCGATCTGCGTTTTGGTCTGGAATTGCGCGACGCCACTGAAGCAGCGCGTGCATCCGAATTTAAAATATTCCATACCGTACTTGATAGTGGCGGTCATATAAAAGGAATTAACCTAAAGGGTCACAGCAATATACCCCGAAGTCAAATTGACGACCTGATAACCTATGCCCAGGAGCTTGGGGCCAAAGGGCTCAGCTGGATCAAACATACCGACCAGGGCCTGGAATCCTCGATCGTCAAGTTTTTCCCCGCCCCTTCTCGGGACCTGCTAATCCAGGCACTCGACTCCGAGCCCGGTGATTTGCTGCTTTTCATCGCCGATAAACCGGCCTCGGCAGCCCGCATTCTGGGGGCCCTGCGGCTCGAATTGGCCCGGCGCTTTGAACTCATCGCCAAAGACGAGTTTTTCCCCCTTTGGGTAACTCGCTTTCCGCTCCTGGAACACGATGCCGATAGCGACCGCTTCGTCGCCATGCACCACCCGTTTACCTCGCCCCTCGAAGAGGATCTACCCCTGCTGCAAACAGACCCATTGGCGGTGCGCGCCCGGGCCTATGATCTGGTCCTGAACGGCAATGAAATCGCCGGCGGT
>CAXFTV010000416.1:0-2456 GCA_964005845.1 uncultured bacterium | reverse complement strand
TGTTTCGGCACTGATTCTGGTCGAACGGGAAGGCCAGAAGAAAATCATCATTGGCGATAAGGGTGAGAATCTTCAACAAAGTGGGGCTGGCCTATGGGTATTTGACCGACAATGCCTATATTGTGGACTTCGAGCGCGGGGTAGAGTTTTTGCTGACGGCTACCGTGCTGGTCAACGAGAACGGCATCTTCAATGATGAGAAATACGAGTACGACGAGATCGGCCTGCCGTTTTTGGCGGCGGTGGGCCGCGTGCTCTACGATTACGAGTTGACGAGGGATCGCGCTTTCACGCCCGATTTGAGCACCCTGGCTCCCAGCCGTTGACGCCGGGGAAGAGTAAATTTATAATTCCTCGGCTGCATGGACATGCGAACCGAGAGAAGAGCCCCTGAAAACGAGATGGACATCCACCTGCGAAGCCTCAGTTGAGGTGAAAAGAGCAAGCACCCAGGAGAACCGGAAAGCGCCGGCAAGTCTCTCGCATGCACAAAAGACAACCCCCTGGACCTGAGGTGAGATCCCATGATCCAAGACCACGACCGCCCCGCCTACCACTACCTGCCACCGGAAGGCCTGCTCTGGGATCCGTGCGCGGCGATGTTCTGGAAGGGGCGCTATCACCTGTTCTACCTGCACAGCTCGTGGGCGGAAACCGGCCCGCCGCGGCGCCAGGACGGCTACATGTACAAGGCCTGGGCACATATCTCCTCGCCCGACCTGGTGCATTGGGAGCGGCATCCCAACGCCATCGAACGCGGGCAGACGGGCAATATATTTCTCTTCAACGGGACGCCGACCATCATCTACCCGCACCCGGACGGCGGCGGCGCGAGTTGCTTTGCGCGCAACCCCGCCGGCGACCTCGCGAACTGGGAGTTCCAGCCGAGCGATCCAGTCCTGCGCCATCCGGTCCAGGGGGCGGGGCTCTACCCGGACAACAACGACGCGAGCGCGTGGCAGGAGGGGGCGTGGTGTTATGCAATCACCGGTAGCCGCGATACCCCGGGGGCGGGGGACACCCAGCACCTGTTCCGCTCCCGCGATCTGGGCGACTGGGAGTACGTGGATCACTTCTATAAGTCGGAGAGGCGCTGGACCGACGGCAAAGACGATTGCTCCTGCCCTGATTTCTTTCAACTGGGATCCCGCTGGATGTTGCTGCACTTCTGCCATCAGCTGCCGAGCGGAAGCAGGTATTACCTGGGGCGCTATGAGGATAGGCGTTTTCATCCGGAAATCTTCGACCTGATCAATTGGCCCGGCGGCAATATCCACGCGCCGAGGACGATGCTCGATGATAAGGGGCGCCGGATCCTGTTTGCCAATCTGAACGAAGGGCGCACCATGAATATCTGCCAGGAGTCCGGATGGTACGGGGTCATGAGCCTGCCCGTCGTCATTTCGCTGGCCCCGGAGGGAGATGCCATCTGTTACGAGCCCGCCGCAGAGCTGCAGACCCTGCGGCGAAATCCGCAACGGCGTCGGGATATCGATATCGAGGCCGATGGCGAAGTGCCGCTGCCGGAAATTAGAGGTGATTGTCTGGAGCTCGAGCTCGAGGTGGAAACCCGAGGCGCCGCCGAGTTTGGCGTCAAAGTGCGCTGTGCGCCGGACGGTTCTGAAGAAACTGTCGTTTGCCTGAGGGCCGAGCCGGCAGCGGTCCAGATCGATTTCCGCCGGGCGAGCCGACGGGATGATCTGGCCTATCAGCAAGATCTCGGGGTCCAGTCAGCCCCCGTCGATTTCGCCCAGGGGGATGCTATCAAGCTGCGGATTTTCCTCGACCATTCGGTACTGGAGGTATTCGCCGCTAAGCAGCGCTACCTGGGGCAGCGGATCTATCCCACCCGGGCCGACGCGGTGGAAGTAAAATTGTTCAGCCGCGGCGGCCCCACATTCGTCAAAGGCCTGCGGGCGTGGCAGATGGGCCCTAAGTAGCCCGTGGGACCGAATATGCGCTCAGTTTTGCACATGCCCTCGAAATCTATCAATAAGGCACAGATCCAGGTGTTTTTCATCGCCTTCCTCCGGCTAACGCCATCGCACTCTATTCCGCTTTGTGCAAGGAGATCGTTTTGACGGCGGCAAAACTGACCCTGAAAGGCGCCCGTCGCTTGGCCCTGGCAGCAGCGGGTCTGCTCCAGCCCCGACTGACAGGGCTGCCCGAGCGCACCTCAGGCAGCGGCGGGCGGGCGCTCAAAGCGAGCCTGGCACTGATCGAGCACTTCGGCTATCTGCAGCTCGATAGCGTCGCGGTGAGCGGCGCGCGCACCCATGCGATCGTGCTGGGGAGCCGCTTAGCGGGGCTCAATGCGGGCTTGGGCGAGACCCTGCTCGCGCCGGGCGTGCCGCTCTTCGAATACTGGGGACATGAGGCCAGCTGGATCGCAATGGATCTCTATCCGGCGTTTGAATTCCGGCGCCAGGAGTACCGCTTGCACCCGTGGTATGGCG